>NZ_JYDG01000008.1:0-51277 GCF_003263545.1 Rahnella sp. AN3-3W3 | reverse complement strand
TCAGCCTGTTCTTTCTTGGTGATTTCACGACTGAACAGCTTTTCCAGTTTCTGCGCTTCGGTGCTGAGTTTTTTCACACGCACTTCTTTCAGACGCGCGATCTCGGCAGCCAGCTTTTCTTTCTCTTCTTCGTGCTTGTCGATCAGTTCAGCATTACCTGCCTGAATAACGGTCGCATCTTTGTGATTCAGTGCATCCAGCATGTCGCTGAGACGCTTGATCTCGGCTTTTTCGACTTCTTTCATGATTTCAGATCCGTTCATGCCGCAGCGGGCACGATTGTAAATTGGGAATAATAACCGTCAGTGTATCAGGAAGTGCGCGATTCTTCAGCTTGCTCCTGCGTTTCTGCCAGCCCGGGCGGTAAACCACACATCTCGCAGGCCCGCTCGCCAATGCGGATCATCGCCGAAATATAACGGGTATCAAAAACATAACAGCACGACAACCGGAGGCCGTTACTGTAGCGACCGCTCGGCGAATACAGTTGTCCTGGCGTCATGCAGATTTTATCTTTCAGCAACTGGCGAAACAGCGTGACGCAATCAACGCCCGGCGGGAAATCGACCCAAATCACAAAGCCACCCGCCGGTTGTGTGGCACGCGTTCCCTGCGGGAAATGGCGGGCGATCAGCGCGCGCGCCTGTTCAACCTGTGATGCGTAGCGTTTGCGCAAAGCCCGCAGATGATGGTCATAACCGCCCGATTCCAGAAACACCGTCAGCGTTTGAGAAAGCAACGCGGATTCTGCCATTGATGACACCGCTTTCAGTTTATGCAGCTTATCGGCAAAGCGCCCGCCTTCTACCCAGCCAATGCGGAAATCGGGCGCCAGCGTTTTGGTAAAGCTGGTGCAAAACAGGATCCAGCCGTCACGGTCAAAAGATTTCACCGCCGGAGACAGCGTTGCGCCAAACTGAATTTCAGCGTAAAGCCCGTCTTCTATCAGTGGAACCTGATGATCGTTCATCAGGCGTGCCAGCCGTTTCTTCGCTGCCAGCGGCATAGTGAAGCCGAGCGGATTTTGCGCCGTCGGCATGGCGATCACCGCATTCAGCCGTTTCTCGGTGAGCAGCATTTCCAGCACATCCAGCGATAAACCGGTTTGAGGATCGGTCGGGATTTCCACCGCTTTTAGCCCGAGGCTCGCCAGCATCGGCAGCAGATAAAAATAAGTCGGCGTTTCCAGCCCGATGCTGTCGCCCGGTTTGGTGGTGACGCGCAGCGCCAGTTGCAACGCTTCCATACAACCGTGCGTAATCGTGATGTCGGCGGGTTCTAAAATCATGCCGAGCGTCAGCGCACGGCGGGCAATTTGCTGGCGTAACGCCGGACTGCCCGGCGGCAACGCGTATTGCCCGATGAGATTTGGCTGACGGCGCAGCAAAGACGACATAATCCGTCCGAGCTTTCCGGTCGGATAAAAATCATTCGACTGCGGGCAGGCCAGCGACAGATTGGTATACGTCGGGTCGATTTGCGAGGCGAAAACTTTGTCGATCAAATCCAGCACTTCATCTGCCGGTTCTGCGGCGAGCGTCTGCGGTTGTTCGTGTGTCTGATGGGTCAGTGCAGGCAATGCTGCACGGACATAAAATCCGGACTGCGGACGCGCCTCGATAAACCCGCGATCTTCCAGCCGCCGGTAAGCCGCCACCACGGTATTGATGCTGACTGACCAGGTTTGCGCACTGCGCCGCACCGATGGCAAACGGCTGCCGGGCGCGAGTGTGCCCCGACGAATGGCATCTGCCAGTTGTTCCGCCAGCTGGTTATATCGGGTATCGCTGAAATCCGCAGTGTCAGTCATGGTGTCAGTTCCGTGAAAAGTGATGGGTACAGTTTTTCGTTACACAATCTGTAGCCATGACAATAGCGCATTTCTGGTTCTGTTACCTTTCCTGTTCACTGTTTAATCTGGTTGTCTGGAAAACAGGGGATGCAGGAAAACTAAAATGATCGATACCGCTTTTGTCAGTTACGTCACCGTGATGTCAATTACGCCAGGCCCGAACAATCTTTTGCTGGCGGCTTCCGGGGTGAATTTCGGGCTGCGCCGCAGCGTGCCGATGATGTTGGGGATAACCCTCGGCTGCGTGGTGCAGTGCGCCCTGATGACGTCCATGCTGGCGATTTTACTCAGCTGGATGACAGTCGTGCGCCTGCCGATGGCGGCGATCGGTTGCGCGTATCTGTTCTGGCTGTCGTGGAAAATTTACCGTTCAGGTTCGCCGAAAGAAGGCGAAAAACAACAGCCGATGAATATGATTAATGGCGCGTTATTTCAGGCGGTGAATCCGAAAGCCTGGCTGATGGCGACCAACGTAGCGATTCTGTTTACCCCGCCGGATGGCAATATGCTGCATCACACGCTGCTGATTTGCCTCGGCTTCGCGCTGATCAATCTGCCGTGCATTCTGGTCTGGGTAGTGATGGGTGACAGATTACGTCAGGCGTTACGTGTGGAATGGAAACTGAAGATGTTCAACACGATCATGGGCGGCATGATGGCGTTAACCGCGCTGTGGCTGCTGGTGGGTGAAGTGCGCCATGCGCTTAACTAAAACGAATCCCCAAAATAGTTCGGGTTGCAGGAAGGCGGCAAGTGATGGAATCCCGATGAGCTGACTCAAGTAAGTGATTCGGGTGACTGAACGCAGCCAACGCATCTGTGGCTCTAAGTATGACGGGGATTTATTTTTGCACCGGAGAAAGCCTGGAAGGCTGCTGATTACTGATATGGGCGATCAGCCCGGTCACGGAAAGAACCATCGTGGAGCGGACGATTTGCTGGTAACGCTGACGTTGCATGGCGATCAGCGATTCGTCAGCTTCTCCCGGTTTCAGGAACGTCGGTGCCGGTGGCAGCTCCGTCACACAATGCAGTTCACCGAACGGGCCGAGAATTTCATCATCGGTAAAACGATACTCTTCGCCGTCGTAATTCAGCTCTTCACGCAGCGCCATCAGTAATTCCGCATCTTCATATTCATGACGGCTGATCACACCCAGCGCATAAATCAGTTTGAGACGCACCGACAAATCACCGAGCGGACCAGTGCCGGTCAGTAACGGTTCGACCGCATATTTCACCGCGTAATCGTCTTTGCGAAAAACCTGCACCACCAGAATATCCAGCGCTTCGGCCAGTAATTCCACGGCAGTCATCAAAAAACTGCGCACAGTTTTACCCGCATTGAGCTTTTCGAGTACACGGTTTTCAAACGCCTGAGCTTTTTCCATAGGGCTTACTTGCAGTAAAGTGCCGATGCTGACAGCGCCCCTGGCGTCATCCATGATGCGCGCATGTCGGACAGAAACATCCTGCCCGACAGGGCTTTCTTTGCCTGGTGTTGGCGAAATCAAAATAAACGCAGTATTAGTGCATCGATTCGTAGAGAGCGATGGCTTTCGCCACAACTTCGCCATCTTCTGGCAGACCTGAAATCTGGGCGAGGGCGGCTTTTGGCCCGACTTTCTCCAGCAATTCTACCAGTTCTTTAGCTTGCGGGTCTTGCTCGCTGCGGTAATGCATCGCGGCGGCAATCCCTCTGATCAGGTTGTCGTTCGGCAGGCGGTATTCCTGCGTGCCGAGCAACGGTTTGATCAAACGGTCGCCTGCGCTCAGTTTACGCAGTGGCTGACGGCCAACGCGCTCAACGTCGTCATGCAGGTACGGGTTTTCGAAACGGGTCAGAATTTTTTCGATGTAGGCAAAATGTTTTTCCGGGTCAAAACCGTAACGGCGGATCAGCACTTCACCACTTTCTTCCATCGCACCGCGAACCACCAGACGCACCTTCTCGTCCAGGATTGCATCACGGATTGTCGCGTGACCGGCCTGCTGACCGAGATACGCGGTGATCGCGTGACCAGTGTTCAGGGTGAACAGTTTACGCTCGACGAATGCCATCAGATTATCGGTCAGTTCCATACCGGCGATGTGTGGCAATTCACCTTTGAACTGGGTTTTATCCACAATCCATTCGCTGAAGGTTTCAACCGTGACTTCCAGCGGATCGGTAGTACCGGCTGCCGCTGGTGGAACGATACGGTCTACGGCGGAATCGACAAAACCGATATGCGCTTCAACCCAGGCCTTTTCATCTTCCGGCAGCGCGTTGAATACGTGCTGTTTGAACTGGCTGGTGCCGCGCACCATGTTTTCACAGGCGATAATATTCAGCGGCTTTTCGTTGCCCTGCTGATGACGCAGAACCAGACCTTTAGCCACGTTTGGCGCGATTTTTTCCAGCACGGTCGGGCCGACAGCAGTGGTCACCAGATCAACTTCGGCGATCAGGTTAATGGCATCCTGACCGGCGCTGTTTACGGCATTCACATTACTGACAGGCTCAACGGTGGCCTGTTCACCGACAACGTGCACGTCATAGCCTTTGCGGCTGTTCAGCGCATCCAGCAAGGCAGGGCTGACATCGGCAAACGTCAGTTCAATCCCGGCATCAGCCAGTAATTTACCGATAAAACCGCGACCAATGTTACCTGCACCAAAATGTAATGCTTTCATATTTATTCCTTCAAATCGTGAGGAGCACCGGGCTCCGAATCAACAAGCGGGTCTCGCAAGACCCGCTTAGTAATTACTTTTCGATTAACTGCTCAGTATCAGCCGCGAAGAATAGTCAGTACTTCTTCAACGCTGGTGGTGTTCGCCAGACGCTCGATAACACCGTCTTCGTCCAGCGCCGTGGTCAGTTTGGTGATCACGTTGATGTGCTCATTATTGCGTGCTGCGATACCGACGACCAGACGTGCGCGGTCATCTTCATCATCGCCCCAGCGGATACCCGCCGGATACTGGCAGAACACGATACCGGTTTTCAGTACACGGTCTTTTGCTTCGATGGTGCCGTGTGGCACAGCGATGGATTCGCCCAGATACGTCGAGGTCAGCTGCTCACGTGCCAACATCGCGTCGACATATTCTGCCTGAACATACCCGCCTTTCACCAGTTGCTCACCCGCAAAACGAATCGCTTCTTCTTTCGTGCCAGCGCTCAGGCCGAGGAAGATATTGCTTTCGCTGATACGGAACAGGTTTTCGTTTTCATTGTCAGCCACGATGCTGTCGCCCAGCGTCGTCGTCACTTTCTCTTTGTACTGGCTGGCTTTGTTCACTTCCACCAGACGGGAAGTCAGGTCAGTGTACAGGCCGCTGTCGAGGAAGTTGGTCAGCGAAATGTGCTGCGCATGTGGCACCTGACGCATGGCGCGTTCAGTCAGGTCACGGTGCGTAATCACCAGATCCACATCATCAGGCAAATTGTTAATGGCGCTGTTGGTGACTCTGATGTTGGTCAGTCCTGCATCCTGCACTTTTTTGCGCAGAACACCGGCACCCATTGCGCTGGAACCCATACCGGCGTCACAGGCTACGATGATTTTACGTACGGTAGACAGGTCGCCCGCCACGCCTGCAACAGCAGGTTTGCCGCCTTTAGACTGGGCTTTCATGTCCTGCATACGGCGTGTTGCTTCGTCCAGATCGTCGCCGTCTTTCGCTTTGGTGGTTTTCAGCAACAAAGCAGAGATAACGAAGGACACCGCAAAGGCTGCCACGATGGCCGCGATATTAGCGAAGTACGCACCTTTTGGCGTCATCGCCAGCACGGCCAGGATGGACCCCGGAGAAGCCGGAGACACCAGACCGCCGTTCAGCAGGGTCAGGGTAAACACGCCAGTCATACCGCCCAGAATGACCGCCAGTAACAGGCGCGGGTTCATCAGAACGTATGGGAAGTAAATTTCGTGGATACCCCCCAGGAAGTGGATGATTGCCGCGCCGCCAGCAGATTGCTTGGCGCTGCCACGACCGAAGAACATGTACGCCATCAGGACGCCCATACCCGGACCAGGGTTCGCTTCGATCAGGAAGAAGATTGATTTACCGGTTTCAGTCGCCTGCTGGATACCCAGCGGAGAGAAGATACCGTGGTTGATGGCGTTGTTGAGGAACAGGATTTTCGCCGGTTCAACAAAGATAGAGGCCAGCGGCAACAGGTTATGAATAACCATGATGTGCACGCCTGCAGCCAGCACTTTAGACAGCGCTTCTACCAGCGGACCAATCGCCAGGAAGGCCAGGATCGCCAGCAGCATACCGATAATACCGGCAGAGAAGTTGTTAACCAGCATCTCGAAGCCGCTTTTGATTTTACCGTCAACCCAGCGGTCGAAACGCTTGATGCACCAGCCGCCCAGCGGACCTGCAATCATTGCGCCGAGGAACATTGGCATATCCGCACCAACGATAACACCCATAACGGTGATTGCGCCGACCACACCACCACGGTCACCCCCCACCAGACGACCACCGGTATAACCGATGAGCAATGGCAGCAGATAAGTGATCATCGGGCCAACCAGCTTCGCTAATGTTTCATTAGGGATCCAGCCGGTAGGAATGAACAGAGCAGTAATGATACCCCAGGCGATAAACGCGCCGATGTTGGGCATTACCATGTTACTCAGGAAGCGACCAAAGTTTTGAACTTTGATCTTAACGTCTGGTGAAAACATAAAACGCACCCCTATTGATACGCGCTGACAATAGAGCGCGTGATATCAGTTAATTATCGGTGACGGTTGTTTCGGTTTTTGTGCCACTGCTTTAAAAATCCGTCCGTCGAATTGCTGTCTGCGAGGCGGACTCTACCACGTGATTATAGGCCTCGCGTAGCCACCCGGTAGCCCGTGACGGAGATCACACGTATACGGCCACCACCCCCTCATTTTTGGTGATCATGATCACAAAAACACCCTGTAACCCAGCTACACTGATTATTATTTAAACGCAACACCGTCAAAAATGTGATTTACATCACTATTTGTTAACGATTCTTTATCATTAAAATGTGATATTCATCACAAAGTATTTTTGGGCAGACCGGCTTATTTCGCTTAAAAAGCATTCAGACGTGTCACGGGAATGGAAAAGTGAGTTTACGGAGGAGAGGTTGAAATAAAATTACAAGGGGGCGGAAATCAAAACGGCGAACAGTCAGACAGTCCGCCATTTTTTATCATGTCCTGGAAGATGAAATTACTTCCCGCCCTGGGCCTTCACAATGGCCGCCTGCAAATCTTCGGCAGACACGGCTCCCGGCAGCACGGTGGTGTTTTCAGCGGTCGCGCCGCTGGTTGGCATCACCACGAAACCTGGCGTGCCGCTGAAGCCCAGCGTACGTGCCAGTTCATCGTTCGAGGCGATGGCTTCGTGCGTTGCTTTACGCTGTGCGTCGTTCGGTGCTGTGGCTTTGGCGGCTTTCACTGCGCCCGCGATGTCGGCATCGGTGAGTTTACCTTCGTCATGGCCGGTGCGGTAAATGCTGTTGTGGTAATCAAAGTACGCCTGAGCGCCTTTTTCTTTCCAGATTGCCATACCGGTTTCAGCCGCAGAGATGGACGCTTTCCAGCGGTCACCGAAGATTGGCCATTCTTTAAAGACGAAACGCACGTTCGGATTGGCTTTCACGGTCTGCTCAACCAGCGGCGCCATGTGGCTGCAATACAGGCACTGGTAATCGAAGAATTCCACGAATGCCACTTTGGCATCTTTCGGGCCGTAGCTTGGGGTCGCCGGGTCATTCACCAGCGCTTTGGCGTTTGCCAGCACTGCACTCAGGGTTTGCTGTTGTTGCTGATCCGCCTGCTGTGCCTGCAATTTCTGGCTGACCTGCACCAGAATTTCCGGATGCTGCAACATGTAATCCGCCGCAATTTTACCAATGGCTTCCTGCTGCGCCGGGGTGAAATCTGCGGTTGCGCTGTCGGCAGCAAAAGCCAGCGTCGGCGCCAGCACCAGAGAAGCCAACAGAGTCATCGTCTGACGTTTCATCAAAAATCCTTAAAGTGAAATACGGGGAAAATCGGACAGTTGCCTTCAAAAGTAGAGGAATTTGGCCGGATTTGCAGGTTAAAAATTGTCATTTTTTATAAATATAAGGGCAGGAACGGCGGAAATAAAAAAGCCACGTACGCGATGACGTGGCTTGTTTGAAAACGATGGTCTGGATTAGTTGCTGAAATCGCCCTGGGCGACTTTCTGCGCCTGAAGCAATGTCTGCTGTTTGCCGACCAGATTGGACATCATGGTGTTGTATTGTGTTGCCTGCTGCTGCGTCGGGAACTGTACGCCACCATTGGCAAAGGCGACCTGATTACCCTGTTGTTGCAGGTAATCACCGACAGAGACGATATCCTGCGTGAAGCTTTGCAGCGCTGGCACCAGAGGCGTCAGCACGTTCGCTGGCTGGGTGACAACCGTGTTGTACACCTGGCCGTAAACCGCCTTCAGATCATCCGGTTGTTTCAGTGCCGCCATCGCCGTATCGGCTTTCACTTTTGAATCACGCAACTGTGCATTCAGCATACTCAGGGTGCTGGCCGCCTGTTGCAACGCGCTGCGCTGGGTCATGTAATCCTGCGGAGTACGCACCTGACCAATCGCGCTGACCACCGGTACCAGGCTGCCATCTACGGCGCCTTTCATCTGGCGGGAGAATGACAGGATAATGCCGTAGTCGTTCGCGTAATTACCAAAACGTTGTTTCTGATCTTCACTCAGCGAAGGCAAATTTTGCCCGCTGCGCATGACGGTATTTTGCAAATAATCGATAAAGGCTTTGCGTTGTTCCGGTTCTTTATCGCCACAGGCAGTGAGCTGGAAAACGACCAGCAATGCGATAAACGGCGCCAGCCAGCGAGAAAATACACCGCTTCTGATCCCTACAGCCATGAGTCCTGACTCCTGATTTCAATGTTCTTCTTCCGGCCAGTTCCCTGCCGATGCTGTGCATTCCATGCGGGTTATAGGATAGAACAATTGGGGGGAGAACGCTTTTTAAAAAAGCGTAGAAATTGGCATCCGATAAGGTGCCTTGCTCCTCCCCCTGCGAAGGGGGAGGACGGGAGGGGGTATTAAAGACAAAACAAGGGTCAACGCATACTTCAACTTTTTGATGTTGCTGTAATACCCCACCCCAACCCTCCCCTTCGCAGGGGAGGGCGCAAAAGCTAAATTTACTGAAGCAGCGAAATATCCGCGACCTGCAGGAACAGCTCCCGCAGTTTAGACAGCAGCGTCAGACGGTTGATACGCACCGCTTCGTTCTCATCCATTACCATCACGGTATCAAAGAACGTATCGACGGTTTCGCGCAGCGCAGCCAGTTCCACCAGCGCTTCTTTGTACTCACCGGCCGCAAACAGCGGTTCCAGTTTGTCGCGCAGAACCACCAGATGCGTCGCCAGTTTCAGCTCAGCAGGTTCTTTCAGCACGGACGCGTGAACATGATCCAGCAGAACGTCGGTGGATTTCGCCAGAATGTTGGACACACGCTTGTTGGCCGCAGCCAGCGTTGCCGCTTCATCGAGCGTACGGAAGTAGCTCACCGCTTTCACGCGCGCATCGAAATCTGCCGGTTTGGTCGGACGACGTGCCAGCACAGCCTGAATGGTATCGACCGCGTGACCTTCTTCCTGATACCACGCGCGGAAACGACCGAGCATGAAATCAACCACTTCATCGACAACCTTGGCGTTAGTCAGCTTGTCGCCGTACAGGCGCACGGCTTCTTCGGTCAGGGTTTGCAGATCAAGCGGCAGGTTTTTCTCAACGATGATACGCAGAACACCGAGCGCGGCACGACGCAATGCGAACGGGTCTTTATCGCCTTTCGGATGCTGACCGATGCCGAAAATACCGGCCAGGGTGTCCATCTTGTCAGCGATTGCCAGCGCGCACGCTACCAGCGAAGCCGGTAACTCGTCGCCCGCAAAGCGTGGCTGATACTGTTCGTTCAGGGCTACCGCGACTTCTTCCTGCTCGCCGTCGTGACGCGCATAGTGCATGCCCATCACGCCCTGCGTGTCGGTGAATTCGAAGACCATGTTGGTCATCAGGTCACATTTTGACAGCAGACCGGCGCGTTTTGCGTTCTCAACGTCGGCACCGATTTTCTCAGCGATCCAGCCTGACAGCGCCTGAATACGGTCGGTTTTGTCGCGCAGCGTACCCAGCTGTTTCTGGAACAACACGGTTTCCAGACGCGGCAGGTTATCTTCGAGACGTTTTTTGCGGTCGGTGTTGAAGAAGAATTCGGCATCGGCCAGACGCGGACGCACCACTTTCTCGTTACCGGAAATGATTTGCTGCGGATCTTTCGACTCGATGTTAGCCACGAAGATAAAGTTCGGCAGAAGTTTGCCCGCAGCGTCGTACACCGGGAAATACTTCTGGTCGCCTTTCATGGTGTAAACCAGCGCTTCAGCCGGAACCGCCAGGAATTTCTCTTCGAATTTCGCGGTCAGCACCACCGGCCATTCGACCAGAGACGCCACTTCTTCCAGCAGGCTTTCGCTCAGATCGGCGATGCCGCCAATCTCTTTCGCCGCTTTCTCCGCATCCTGTTTGATCAGCGCTTTACGCTGTTCGTAATCCGCAATGACTTTGCCGCGTTCCATCAAAATCTGTGGATACTGATCGGCGTTGTCGATGGTGAATTCAGGCTCACCCATGAAGCGGTGACCGCGAACCGTGCGGGCAGAATCGATACCGAGGATTTTCGCCGGGATCAGCTCATCGCCTAACAGCAGCGTGACGGTGTGAACCGGACGCACAAACTGCACGTCGGAATCACCCCAGCGCATCAGTTTAGGGATTGGCAGTTTAGACAGTGAAGTGGCGATCATCGCTGGCAGCAGTTGTTGCGCGCTTTCGCCTTTGACGTGCGCACGGTAAACCAGCCATTCACCTTTGTCGGTGACCAGACGATCGGCCTGATCAACGGTGATACCGCAACCGCGAGCCCAGCCTTCAGCGGCTTTGCTTGGATTGCCTTCGGCATCGAATGCCTGCGCGACAGCCGGGCCGCGTTTTTCAACTTCGCGGTCAGCCTGAGATTCATGCAGACCGGAGACTTTCAGCGCCAGACGGCGCGGAGCTGCAAACCATTTTACGTCGCCGTGTGGCAGGTTCGCCGCATCCAGCTCCGCAGTCAGGTTAACGGCAAAAGATTCAGCAAGGCTGCGCAGAGCCTTCGGTGGCAGTTCTTCCGTGCCGATTTCCACCAGAAATGTTTTTTCAGTCATGGACTTACCTCACTTCTCGTTCTTTTTGCACATCGGGAAGCCCAGCACTTCGCGGGAAGCGTAATACGCCTCAGCTACCGCTTTAGTCAGGGTACGGATGCGCAGAATGTAGCGCTGACGTTCAGTCACAGAAATCGCTTTACGCGCGTCGAGCAGGTTGAAGCAATGGGCCGCTTTCAGGATGCGCTCGTACGCCGGCAGTGCCAGTGGCTTTTCGAGTGCCAGCAGGGTTTGCGCTTCTTTCTCGTGCTGTTCAAAACAGGTGAACAGGAAATCGACATCGGCGTATTCAAAGTTATACGTCGATTGCTCCACTTCGTTCTGATGAAACACGTCGCCGTAGGTGGTTTTACCCAGCGGACCGTTGCTCCAGACCAGATCGTAAACGCTGTCCACGCCCTGGATGTACATCGCCAGACGTTCCAGACCGTAAGTGATTTCGCCGGTTACCGGTTTACATTCCAGGCCGCCGACCTGCTGGAAGTAGGTGAACTGCGTTACTTCCATGCCGTTCAGCCACACTTCCCAGCCAAGACCCCAGGCGCCGAGCGTCGGGTTTTCCCAGTTGTCTTCAACGAAGCGGATATCGTGGATCAGCGGATCAAGACCCAGCTCTTTCAGCGAGCCAAGATACAGCTCCTGAATGTTTTCCGGTGAAGGTTTGATCATCACCTGGAACTGATAATAGTGCTGCAGACGGTTCGGGTTTTCGCCGTAGCGGCCGTCGGTCGGACGACGTGATGGCTGAACATACGCTGCCGCAAAAGGCTCAGGGCCGAGTGCGCGCAGGCTGGTCATCGGGTGCGAGGTGCCCGCGCCGACTTCCATATCCAGCGGTTGAACAATGGTGCAGCCCTGCTGCGCCCAATAATCTTGCAGTGTCAGGATCAGGCCCTGAAATGTCTTGGTATCAAACTTTTGCATGTTGGATTCGCACGCGAGAAAGTGGGTGTAAAGAGAGTGCGACAGTATACCCGCTGCACGGAAGATAATCAGCCAGAATCAGGCAGCAGAGAGATTCGGAAAGGTATTGTTTAGTTTTCAGCGATCTGCTAGCGCAGTAAAAAGGGGCTGAACGCCCCTTTATCCCTTAAAACCGCGCACTGATCCCCGCGTTATAGGAAGTTTGCTCGCCGGAATCCAGCCCGGTGGTTTGAGAAATAGCCGCAAATGCTGAAATGCTGTGGGTGATTTGCACGTTTAAGCCTGCGGTCATATCAACCCAGTCGTCATCCTGCTCGCCGGTGGTGCGGCTGAACCGCGTGCGGGTGGATTTGATCGCGCCGGTGGTGGTGTAGGTTTTATCCCCAAACTGCCGGTCATACGTTACCTGCGCGTACGGATTAACAATGCCGAGTTCGGCATTTACACGCCAGCCCAGTGCGCCGATTTGTGAATGGGAAGTCTGATCGCCAAAGCGCATTGAGGTGCTGTTATTCCCCTTCTCGCTGTAACCGTCAACACTGCTGTAATCCCAGCTGTATTGCGCCACCGGCCCGGTTTTCAGCACCGGCAGCACCGGGAAATCCCAGCCTGCGGTGACGCGTCCACCGATCTGTTTGCCGTCGGTATCACCACGTTCGGTACGGGTGGTGGGTCCGAGGGTGATGCGACGTTTGATGTCGTCATAATTGAGCGAACCATAATGCACATCGCCGTTGATCCAGCCATTTTCGGCGATTTTAATGCCCGTGAATGCGGTCGCCATCCAGCCGCGCGTGCGGTAGCTGTAATGATCGGTCGGATCGTCTTTATCATCGGAACCGGAAAGCATCAGCCCCATCATCCAGCGATCGGTCATCTGATAATCCATGCCGATATTCAGCGAGTTAGATGTCAGGTCGCCATCGCCCAGACCCATCGACGGACTGAATTTGCTGTCCGCACTTTGCCCGGCGTAGCCGCCAAACATGCCGAAAGTTCCGGCGTCATTATCCTGCGTGCGCAGCTGCTGATAACGGCTGTCGAGCAATCCCTGCGTATTTCTCGCCAGCGCCAGTGACCCCTGACTCAGCGCCGAGGCTTCCAGCGGGCCGTCGATCACCGACTGCATATACTGGGCAATCAGCGCGTGCGCCTGAGGTGTCGGGTGGAAATGGTCAGAAAACAGGAAAGCTATACTGGTGTCGAAGCCCGGCAGGTTCGAGGTACATTCCGACGCGGATGTCCCGACCGGACAGGCCGTACCGGCAGTATTGGCGAAACCGTATAACGCCGGATCGGCCACTACTTCGTTGAACAGCCCGTTAATATCCACACGCGCAATATTGCCACCGGTTTTCGCCAGCGCGATATCTTCGGTGGTGTTGTAAGTGTCTGTCAGACCGCCAGCCACGTCTTTCAGCGCGTCATAAGCCGCTGCCAGCCCTTTGGCGAGCACGTCCTGCACCAGCGGAATACCGGAGCCTTCCGCCGCAGCGGCTGCCAGCGCATTGTGAATGGCTTCGGTGCGGGCATCGGCATTCGGCGTATTTTGTGCATTGAGATACTGATATGCCGCTTCCAGCGCCTGTTGCTGCACCGGCAATAATCCGACCTGTATCACGCCTTCCATCAGCACCGGCGTCAGGCCGATATTGGGCACCGTTGGCACGACGACCGTTCCGGCTCCGGCTTTCAGTAAATCGTTCACCTGCGAGGCCGCCTGCGTCGCGCTGTTGGTGGCAATTTCAACCGCCGTGATCGGGTTCAGGCTCAGCGCCGCAGCGGCCAGATCGTTGCCGCCAATCCAGTGCACATACAGCCCGTTCGGGTCGGCTTTGCCGCCGGTCGAGGCCAGATAGCTTTTGACCTGATCCTGGGTGGTGTAGTCAGAATCCAGCCCCGGTACCGCGACGCCGCCGCCTTCGGCATAGTTCAGGCCGCCTTTTGAGGACGGCGTTAACGTTGTGCCGATGTTATTCGCCAGGATTTCGTCATAGAGCTGATGTGAGCTGCTGTCGAAGGTCCAGCGGCCAATATTGCCGGTATCACTCAGGCTGTCGCCGAAAACATAAAGTTGGTCAAAAGCCTGCGCAGGAGCCTGCATTCCCAGGCACAGTGCCACCGCGAATGCCCCTTTCGTCAGCCGTAAAATGGACGTCTTTTTTCCGGTCATAAGTGTGATATCCCTGATAGATCGGTGTCGCAACGCTATGATTGAATGTAAGGATTGCGTAATAAGTGGCTTTAAATATTGTTCAGATCCGACCAGCGTCAAGGCAGAGGTTCAGAAATTGCGACGTTGCAGAGTTATCCGAGAAGCCACACACTGACGCCACGCATTTCAGCCTCTTATAAGGACAACAGAATGGCGACCACCCGATGCAGCTGGGTTTCGAAAGAGCCGGTTTACCTCGAATATCACGATAAAGAATGGGGCGTTCCGGTTCAGGATGGACGCGAACTGTTTGAAATGCTGTGTCTCGAAGGCCAGCAGGCAGGCCTGTCGTGGATCACCGTGCTGAGAAAGCGTGAGAATTATCGTCAGAACTTCCATAATTTTGACCCCAAACGTATCGCGAAAATGACCGATGACGATGTGGAACGTCTGGTGCTCGACGCGGGTATTATTCGTCACCGTGGCAAAATCAAAGCCATTATCGGCAACGCACAGGCGTATCTGGCGATGCAGGCCAGCGGGGAGGAGTTCTCAGAATTCATCTGGAATTTTGTCGGCGGTCAACCGGTCATCAATAATCCCCCCGGTCCCGAAGGCGTTCCGGCGAAAACGGCGGTGTCAGATGCCATGTCCAAAGCGCTGAAAAAGAAAGGTTTTAAATTCATCGGATCCACGATTTGTTATGCCTTTATGCAGGCCGCCGGGCTGGTGAACGATCATCAGTCGTATTGCTTCTGCCATCCCGCGAATCAGCCGTCATGATCCGCGCTGCGCAGCCCGGCGATACCGAAGCCATTCTGATGCTGTGGCTGCGCAGCTCATTACTTTCCCATCCTTTTATCGCCGATTCTTACTGGATTGAAAGCCTGCAAATGGTCAGGGAAGAGTTTCTGCCCAAAGCGCGCGTCTGGGTGGATTGCGATGCGAATGATGTGATTTGCGGATTTATCGGCGTACTGAATCAGCAGTTTATCGGTGCACTGTTTGTCGAAGAATCCCATTACGGCGACGGCACCGCACAACGGCTGATGGGCGCCGCTAAAGAGGAATATCCGGTGCTGCTGCTGGAGGTCTATCAGCAAAATCATCGCGCTGTCGCGTTCTATCACAAGGAAAAGTTTGAAATCTCCGCCCGCACCCGCCATCCCGGCACTGACTTACCGACCTATATCCTGCGCTGGTTCCAGCCCCTTTCTGAATAAGTTCCTGAAACCGGTAAAAATACAAAAAGGGATATCCGGAATTCTCCTACTGCTTAACACCGCGAAATTGCGCATAAAGAGCGCCAGAACGCCGCAGGACTGATGTCCTCCCGTTGCATTTGTTTATGTTTTGACACCTTTTTCTGTGCAACTTCTCAGAAAGCGCGAAGTCATAATGCAGCGGTTAAGTTCTGAATAATAAACATCCTGAAGGAAATAAGATGAGCAAAAGATTAGTTGTGGTTGCGGGCGTACTTTGCGCCACCCTGGGCCTGTCGGCCTGTACCACTAACCCTTACACCGGCGAATCAGAAGCAGGGAAATCCGGCATTGGCGCAGGTCTTGGGGCCGCGCTCGGCGCAGGCGTCGGTATGCTGTCTTCTTCTAAACACGACCGCGGCAAAGGCGCGTTGATCGGTGCCGCAGCCGGAGCCGCACTGGGCGGCGGTGCAGGTTATTATATGGATGTGCAGGAATCTAAACTGCGCGACAAAATGAAAGGCACCGGCGTCAGCGTGACCCGTCAGGGCGATAACATCGTGCTGAATATGCCAAATAACGTGACCTTCGATACCAACAGCAGCACGCTGAAACCCGCTGGCGCTAACACGCTGACCGGCGTGGCGATGGTACTGAAAGAGTATCCGAAAACCGCCGTCAACGTCGTCGGTTACACCGACAGCACTGGCACCCGTGCGCTCAACATGAAGCTGTCGCAGCAACGTGCTGACGGCGTGGGCAGCGCGCTGATCACGCAAGGTGTTGAAGGCAGCCGCGTTCATACCACTGGCGCTGGCCCGGACAATCCGATCGCCAGCAACAGCACCGAAGCGGGCAAAGCGCAGAACCGTCGCGTCGAGATCACCCTCAGTCCGTTGCAGTAAATTTCGTCCTGCCCCTGATAAAAACGAGCCACCCGGCTCCGTTTTCGCGTTTGTGATATTCTCCCGCCACGTGCCTTCCCACCTGTGTAACGGATGTGAGTATGTCTCTGAAAGCCATTGCGAAAGATCTCGGTCTCTCTGTCACCACCGTCAGCCGTGCGCTGAACGGGTACGATGACGTTTCAGCTGACACCAAAGCACGCGTTCAGGCGGCGGCAGATTTACGTGGCTACCGGCCCAACACCCTCGCCCGCCGGTTGAAAATGGGTAAAATCGACGCCGTTGGCCTCATTTTCCCCTTCACTTCTCATCCGTTAAGCAATTCCGCGTTTATCGAAATGGTCGGCTGTATCACCCGCGAACTGGCAAAATATGAAATCGATTTACTGCTGGTGCCGGATGAACTGGGCACCTTTTCGTGGCGCAGACTCATCGAAAGTAAACGCGTCGATGCCATGCTGGTGGCGCATACGCTGGATAACGATCCGCGACTGCTGGATTTGCAGCAGCGTAATTTCCCGTTTCTGGCGCTCGGGCGCAGCGGATGTCTGACGCAGGATTACGCCTGGTTTGATTTTGATAACCGCGCCGGTATGCAGATGGCGGTCAATCATCTCGCCGCGCTCGGGCATCAGCGCATCGCGTTTCTCGGCGAAAATAATCAGCAATCGTTTATCGGTCAGCGCTATCAGGGTTATCTCGACGGATTGCAGTCAAACGCCCTGCCACATCACCCTGATTACGTGCATAAAATCAGCCCGAGCCGCCGCGCCGGTTATCAGACTACGCAGGCGCTGCTGGCCTTACCGGTGCCACCGACGGCGATCGTCTGCGACTGCAACATGCATGGCGAAGGTGCTGCGCTGGCGTTGCATGAAGCCGGATTACTGCTCAGCGGCGGTGTTTCCCTGATTATCTTTGACGGATTGCCGTGCGACAGCGTGCCCGATGTGGCTGTGACCGCTGTCCGTCAGGGCACGCGTGAAGCGGTCGGGTTACAAATCGCTACCATGACCATGGCTCTGATCCGCAACGAACCGCTGAAAAATTTGCAGGTTCTCTGGCAACCGGAATTGCAGGCGGGCGTCACCGTCCATCCACCACGCTGATATTTCCCCCTTAGATTATTTTTCCACCCTATATCACAGTTTTTAACCTTCACATTTCCCATCCGAAACGTTTCGGATCAATAGTTACTCCACCTGATCGCGTCTTATCAGCGCAAATTTTTCTCTGGAGCAGTGACTATATGGAAAACCAGATTGTTCATTTAACCGGCGGGCATACCAGCCTGATCGTCCGTTGCACGCCTTACGCCGAAATTCTTTACTGGGGAAACCGCCTCAGTCAGTTTTCCGCAGATGACATCATTTCGCTGAGCCGCGCCGTGCCCAATGGCCGGATTGATGTGGAAGCGCCGGTGAATGTCAGCGCGGACTCCGGACGCGGTTCTTTCGGCACACCGGGCGTGGAAGGCCATCGCGACGGGCTGGACTGGTCGCCGGTGTTCAATACCACGCGGGTAAAGCACGACGAAAACCAGCTCACCATCACCACCGAAGACACGATCGCCGGGCTGCAATTTCGCAGCGAGTTGCGCCTCGATGACAGCGGCGTTTTGCAGGCGCGTAACGCGCTGACCAATCTCAAGCCTGGCACCTATCAGGTGACGCGGCTGGCCGTGACGCTGCCGCTGCCGGAACGCGCCGCCGAAGTAATGGCGTTTCATGGCCGCTGGATCAAGGAGTTTCAGCCGCACCGCACGCTGCTGGATCACGGCGGCATCATTCAGGAAAACCGGCGCGGTAAAACGTCTTCCGAATATTTCCCGGCGATGATGATCGGTCATCCGGGTTTCAGCGAAGAACAGGGCGAAGTCTGGGGGATGCATCTGGGCTGGAGCGGCAACCATCGTCTGCGCGCTGACATCAAAATCGACGGCCGGCGTCTGGTGCAGGCCGAAGCGTTGTATTTCCCCGGTGAACAACGGCTTGAACAAGGTGAAACGCTTGAAACGCCGTGGCTTTACGCCAGCTATTCCGCCTGCGGCCTGAACCGCATGAGTCAGCAATTCCACCGCTTTGTGCGCGAACAGATTTTGCGCTTCCCGGCTGAGAAACCGCGTCCGGTGCATCTCAACACCTGGGAAGGGATTTATTTCGATCACGATCCAGACTACATCATGCAGATGGCGACTGAGTCCGCCGCGTTAGGCGTGGAACGCTTCATTATCGACGACGGCTGGTTCCGTGGCCGCGACCACGACCGTGCCGCGCTGGGTGACTGGTATCTCGATGAGAAGAAATACCCGCACGGCCTGAAACCGGTGATCGACCACGTCAAAAATCTCGGCATGGAATTTGGTATCTGGGTCGAACCGGAAATGATTAACCCGGATTCCGATTTATATCGCGCCCATCCCGACTGGCTGCTGGCATTGCCCGGTTATCAGCAACCAAGCGGGCGTCATCAGTTCGTGCTCGATCTGAATAATTCGCAGGTCTTTGATTATCTTGTGGAGCGCATGAGCTGGCTGCTCGGAGAACACGATGTGGATTACGTGAAATGGGACATGAACCGCGAAATCGTTCAGCCCGGTCACGAAGGCCGCGCGGCGCTGACGGCACAAACGCATGAGTTTTACCGTCTGCTGGATGTGCTGGGCGAACGCTTCCCGCACATCGAGTTTGAATCCTGCGCGTCCGGCGGTGGCCGTATTGATTTCGAGGTGCTCAAACGCAGCCATCGCTTCTGGACATCTGACAATAACGACGCGCTGGAGCGGCAGAAAATTCAGCGTGGCATGAGCTATTTCTTCCCGCCGGAAGTGATGGGATCGCACATCGGCAACAAGCTGTGCCACGCCACCTCGCGCCAGCACAGCATTGAATTCCGCGGCCTGACCGCGTTGTTCGGTCACATGGGCATTGAGCTGGATCCGGTGAAAGAAGGCGAGGCGGAGCGCGCCGGTTTTGCGAAATACACCCGCCTGCATCAGCAGCTGCGCCCGTTATTACACAGCGGCGATGTTTACCGCGTGGATACGCATGACGAGACGATGCTGATTAACGGCGTGGTCAGTAAAAACGCCGGCAGCGCGGTATTTCTGATCAGCCAGCTGGCGATGCCGACCTGGTCATTGCCCGGATCGTTACGGGTGCCGGGGCTGAAACCTGAAGCACGTTATCGCGTGACGGTGCTGGATGAACCGCCGTTGCTGAAAGGCGGCGGCAGCGGTCACACCATGCGCGTGCAACCGGCCTGGCTGCATGAATCGCCGGTGCTGAGCGGTGAATGGCTGGCGAATGCCGGGCTGGCGTTGCCGGTGCTGGATCCGGAAAGCGCCCTGCTTCTGGGCTTCGAAGAAATCAGATAACAACAAAAAACGCCGGTACGACAGTGCCGGTTTTCATGGTTTCGGCAAGGAAATCACTATGAACCCTACACAAACTTCCGATCGTTGCTTCTATAAAAACAATACTAACTTCTGGATATTCGGCAGCTATTTTTTCCTCTATTTCTTCATTATGGCGACCTGTTATCCGTTTTTACCGATCTGGCTTTCTGACGTGATCGGCCTGAGTAAAACGGAAACCGGCATCGTGTTTTCCAGCATGTCGCTGTTCGCTATTCTGTTTCAGCCGATATTCGGCATCATTTCTGACAAGCTCGGCCTGAAAAAACATCTTCTGTGGGTCATCGCCGTGCTGCTGTTCCTGTTTGCGCCGTTCTTCATTTACGTCTTCGCGCCGTTGTTAAAACTGAATATTGTGCTCGGGGCCATTCTCGGCGGCGCCTATATCGGTTTCGTCTTCGCGGGCGGTTCCGGCGCAACTGAGGCGTATATCGAAAGAGTCAGCCGCAACAGCTCATTTGAATACGGCAAGGCGCGGATGTTCGGTTGTTTCGGCTGGGGAATTTGCGCCTCGACGGCGGGCGTGCTGTTTAACATCAATCCGGACATCGTTTTCTGGATGGGTTCCGGCGCGGCGATCATTTTGATGATTTTGCTGCTGATTGCCCGCCCGCAGGAAAACAAAAACGCGCAGGTGCTGGATAAACTCGGTGCCAATCAGCCGCAATTCTCGCTGAAAACGGCGGCGTTGTTACTGAAAGAGCGCAAACTGTGGATGCTGATTTTGTATGTAATTGGCGTGGCCTGCGTGTATGACGTGTTTGATCAGCAGTTCGCGACGTTCTTCAAAACCTTCTTTGCTTCTCCGCAACAGGGCACGGAAATGTTCGGCTACGTCACCACCGCCGGAGAGTTGTGTAACGCGCTGATTATGTTCTGTTCTCCGTGGATTATTAACCGCATCGGCGCAAAAAATACGTTGCTGCTGGCGGGTACGATTATGTCAATCCGCATTGTCGGTTCCTCATTTGCGACCACGGCCATCGAAGTGATCCTGCTGAAAATGCTGCACGCGCTTGAAGTGCCGTTCCTGCTGGTCGGTGTGTTCAAATACATCACGCAGATTTTTGACGTCCGGTTCTCGGCGACCATTTATCTGATCGGGTTTAACTTTGCCAAACAGCTGGCAGCGATTTTCCTTTCCGCCTTCGCTGGTAACCTGTACGACCGCATCGGGTTCAGCGATACCTATCTGATCCTCGGCGGTATAGCCTTTGGCGTGACGATCATTTCGGCCTTTACGCTGAGCAGCAGACCGAAGTCCGATGCGGTTTCCGGCGTCCAGACGGCAGAAGGATTGCGCTGACTTACGGGATGCAGCCTTTCGGCACTCTGTGCTAGTCTCCGTGGGACAAGCATGAGGGGAGAAAGGCTGTGAGTAAAAAACAGGAACCGGGCGCGGCGGTTCGGGCAACGATACGTGACGTCGCCAGCGCCGCTAAAACGGGTAAAACCAGCGTTTCACGTTATCTCAACGGTGAACAACACCTGCTGTCCGATTCGCTGAAAGAACGCATCGGCCGGGCAATCTCCCTGCTCGATTATCAGCCGAGCCAGATGGCGCGCAGCCTGAAAAGCGGCCAGACGCGTCTTATCGGGCTGATCCTCGCTGATATTACCAATCCCTATTCTGTCGATGTGATGCGCGGCGTTGAAGCTGCCTGCCGTCAGGAAGGGCTGACGCTGCTGGTGTGTAACACCAACAACGAGCTGGATCAGGAAAAACATTACCTGCAACTGCTCAGCAGTTATCGCGTGGATGGCATTGTAGTGAACGCCGTGGGTATGCGCGAAGCGGCGATTTCCACGCTGCAACAGGCCAATTTACCGATGGTGCTGATTGACCGCAAAGTCGCGAATTTCGCCTGCGACGTCATCGGCCTGAAAAACGTCGAAGCCACACAGATGATGACCGATCACCTCGTACAACAAGGTTTCGAAGCGCTGCTTTTCGTCAGCGAACCCGCCACCGTCAATACCCGTTTCGATCGCCTGCGCACGTTCCTGCAACGGATGCAGCAATCCCCGCAACTGACGGGCGAACAGGGTGAGATTGAGCTGTATAACACCGAAGGGCTGGACAATTTGCTGCGCGATTTTGTCGCGCGACACGCGGATAAACACAAAGCGGTGATGTGCGTGAATGGCGCACTGACGTTACAGGTCGCGCGCGCCATGCAGCGGCTGAATCTCCGCTGGGGGCCGGACATCGGTTTATGCGGTTTCGATGAACTGGTGTGGGCCGATCTGGCAGGCGTCGGCATTACCACCCTCAAACAACCCACTTACGACATGGGCGTGGCGGCGCTCAGACAACTGGTGACCCGCATTCAGGGCAATACTGAGCCGGTTAAAGACCTGGAGTTCTCCGGCGAACTCATTGCGCGCGGTTCTACCGCAGCTCGCTGATCCCTTTTACTTCCCGATTTCCAGCCCGTTCTTCGTGAGCGGGATCATATTTTCGGGCTTTTGTTCTGTCGTCTGGAACCGGTTCCAATTAGGTTGTATAAAACGAAACAAAACGTTAACAACGGCACGACGTCTCATTTGCTTGACTAAAATGAGGTGTCGAAATGATTGCCTGCACCTTATTGGCAGCGCGCCCACACAGGAAAAACGTTCATGAAAAGAGAAATCGTCATTGTCACCGCCGCCTACGGCAACAGCGTGGTGAAAGACCTCGGTGGTCAGGCTGAACTGCTTTCTGTCATTGCCGCGGCAAAAGCCGATGGCGTGGAAATCCGCCGTGAATTGTTCTCCCCGCAGGAGCTGGATACGTTGCCAGCGCTGGCGGAAAAAATTCAGCATCACGGATTGTTTGCGGTTTACTCGGTGCCCTTCCCGCTGTTTTTGACGGGTGGCGAGCTTAATCCTGATGCACCACAATATTTTGAAGAGGCGCGCATTCTCAATGCCCGCACGATTAAGTTTTCACTCGGTGAATTTGAACCGGGTCAGGATCTGACACCGCTGAAAGTGGTGCTGGCATCCAGCCCGGTGAAGCTGGTAGTGGAGAACGATCAGACCCCGGAATGCGGAATTCTGTCGCGCATCAATGCCTTCATGTTTGCCGCGGAATCCCTGCATTTGCCATTGAGTATGACTTTCGACATGGCCAACTGGCTGTGGGTCGGACAGGATCCGGCGATTGCAGCTGAGCGTCTGGCACGTCATGTCGGTTATGTGCATGTGAAAGCAGCGGAAAAACGTGCCGGTAAATGGCACGCCGTGGCGCTCGATAACAGCGATGGCAGCTGGGAACCCTTATTGAAAATGTTGCCTCAGGATGTTCCGCGCGGCATCGAATTCCCGCTTGAAGGGGATGATTTGACCGCCGTAACGCGCCATTACGTGGACGTTTTACGCGGCTGATTTCGCGGCACCCTCACCGGTGCGGGGAAGGCTGAAGCATTATCAGGAGATACCGTTATGAACAAGTCCAGACTGGCCTCGCGCCGCTGGTGGTACATCATGCCAATCGTGTTCATCACTTACAGTCTGGCGTATGTCGACCGCTCAAACTTCAGTTTCGCGTCGGCGGCCGGTATCAATGATGATCTTCACATCACCAAAGGGATGTCCTCCCTGCTCGGTGCCCTATTTTTCCTCGGCTACTTTTTCTTCCAGATCCCCGGCACGATTTATGCCGAACGGCGCAGCGTTAAGAAACTAATTTTCTGGTGTTTATTGCTGTGGGGCGGTTTTGCTTCGCTGACCGGCGTGGTGACGAATATCCCGATGCTGGCGGTGATCCGCTTTGCCCTCGGCGTGGTGGAAGCCGCCGTGATGCCCGCCATGCTGGTCTACATCAGCAACTGGTTTACGAAATCCGAACGCTCGCGCGCCAATACGTTTTTGATTTTGGGTAATCCGGTCACGGTGCTGTGGATGTCGGTGCTTTCCGGCTATCTGATCAAATCGTTTGGCTGGCGCGAAATGTTTATCTTTGAAGGCATTCCGGCGGTGATCTGGGCGATTATCTGGTGGTTCAGCGTCAAAGATAAACCCGAAGAAGTCAGCTGGCTGAGTGAGCAGGAGAAAAAAGCCCTGGCCGAACAGCTGGAAAAAGAACAGAAAGACATTCAGGCAGTCGGCGGTTACCGCGAAGCCTTCCGCTCGCGAAATGTGATTTTCCTCTGTCTGCAATATTTCTTCTGGAGCATCGGCGTGTATGGCTTTGTGCTCTGGCTGCCGTCGATTTTGCGTGATGGTAAGTCGATGGGCATGGTCGAAGCGGGCTGGCTGTCTTCCGCTCCTTATCTGGCAGCCACCATCGCGATGATTCTGGTGTCATGGGCATCAGACAAAATGCAAAACCGTAAGCTGTTTGTCTGGCCGCTGTTGCTGGTCGGCGCCCTGGCGTTCTTTGGATCCTGGGCCGCTGGCACAAACAATTTCTGGCTTTCGTACAGTTTACTGGTAGTCGCCGCTGCCGCAATGTATGCCCCGTATGGTCCGTTCTTCGCCATTATTCCTGAAATGCTGCCGAAGAATGTGTCCGGCGGCGCCATGGCCTTAATCAACAGCCTGGGTGCGCTGGGCTCGTTCTTTGGTTCCTGGTTTGTCGGCTATCTGAACGGCAGCACCGGAAGCCCGGCCGCCTCATTTATTTTTATGGCCGTCTCGCTACTGCTTTCTGCGGGATTAACCCTGGTCGTCAGGCCACGAAAGGCCGCAATGAAACCGAAAGGGAAAGTTTCCTTAACCTGAAAATCTGAAAATACTCATTTAAAGAGTTGGAGTTTGTAATGAATAAGCCGTCAATTGTTCTGTACAAAAAACTGCCTGCCGATTTGCATCAACGTCTTGAAGAGCATTTTGCTATTACCGAATTCGATGGCATCACTGACAAAAACCGTGCGGAGGTTTTTGATGCTCTGCAAAACGCAGAAGGGCTGCTGGGTTCTGGCGGAAAAATCGATAAAGAGTTGTTCGACCATGCGCCACGCCTGCGTGGGGTTTCTACCATTTCCGTCGGCTACGATAACTTTGACGTGGCAGAACTGACCCGCCGCGAAATCCCGATGATGCACACACCGACGGCGCTGACCGATACCGTCGCTGATACCGTGATGGCGCTGGTGCTATCTACCGCCCGCCGCGTGGTGAATGTGGCCGAGCGCGTAAAAGCCGGTGAGTGGAACGAAAACATTGGCGAAGACTGGTTCGGCATCGATGTTCACCACAAAACCATGGGTATCGTCGGCATGGGCCGTATCGGTCTGGCGCTGGCGCAACGTGCGCATTTCGGTTTCGACATGCCGATTTTGTATAACGCACGCAGCCAGCATAAAGAAGCGGAAGAGAAGTATGGCGCACGTAAATGCGAGTTGGACGAGTTGCTGAAAGAGTCTGATTTCGTCTGTATCTTGCTGCCAATGACCGAACAAACCTTCCATCTGATCGGTAAGGAAGAACTGGCGAAAATGAAATCCAGCGCGATTCTGGTCAGCGCAGGCCGTGGCCCGGTCATTGATGAACCGGCCCTGATCGAAGCGCTGAAAGCCGGTACGATTTATGGTGCTGGCATGGACGTGTTCGAGACTGAGCCGTTGCCAAAGGATTCTCCGCTGCTGAGCCTGCCGAACGTGGTGGCGCTGCCGCACATCGGTTCCGCAACGCATGAAACCCGCTACGATATGGCGGCCTGCGCAGTGGATAACCTGATCGCCGCCCTGAAAGGTGACGTGAAACAGTTCTGCGTGAATCCGGAAGTTCTGAAGAAGTAAGATTAAGAATGGGCAAGACCGGTCCGGGCGCAATCCTGCGGCCGGTCTCCCGATTATTCTTCGAAGGGTCAGAGGTACCTCATCAATATCTCTCTGATTTTTCCGTCAGCTTTTCTTGCATATATTTCGTTGTTAAACGCATGAAGACTGTTTTTCAGTGACAGCGTCGGGACATCGTCGGGTGCCAGGAGCTTAAAGGACAGGCTGCCAGTAAAGGCCTTTCTTCCGGCGACCATCGACTTAAATTTGTTGAGCAACTCTTCTCCCCCCAGTTCACGGGCACGGACTTTCAATCCTTTAATAAGAGGGTCTTTCCAGGTTTGCTTGTCGTAATAAGGTAAACGTTTTTTCAGTGACAAATAGTCGGAAAGGCTTTGATCGCCCGACATCATGCCAGTCTTGCTAATACTGGTCAGATTTTTAAACGTTGTGCCGGGAATGGTTTGGGTAATAACGATATGTACTTTTTTCTTCCCCGTTCCGCGGGAAAAGCCGTGGCACTGGAATATATTTTCGTCTTTCATGGTTGAATAATGACATTCAGAAAACAAATCATTATAAATTGACCCTGATAAGGATTCTTTGAGGTTTTTCAGCAATCGTTCAATACTTCCTTTTTCCCTGCACACCAGGACATAAGCTGAATTATTCGGTAATCCACTGTCTTCTATCAACGAATTAATAATAAAAATCTGAGCGCAGGTTGTCACGGTATCAGAACTTAAATAGGCAAGATATAAACTACAATTTGCCGGCAACGATAAGTTGTAACTGTCCAGTAATTTAATGATTTCCTGTTTTGCTGATTTTTGTATATCGATAACTTCCTGCTCGGGCATAGGTAAATAACCTATCGATTTCTTAGCGAATCCAAGGCTATGGACAATGATATTTTCTAAGCACAGACTCAACAGGGCAGCTTTATAATCACGATCAGATGAAGCGGCACTCCGGGTGACGTCCATTTCATCAATCAGAATAACGGTGTCGCACGTTATTATGTCCAGCTGATAGAAAAAATCAGCCAGCATTGTCGATAATACATCGGGAGACAGAAGACTGTGGGGAGTTACAATAATCACCGGGTCATCATAATTCAATTTTTTACCCGGATTGAACATTTCCATTCCCTGGATGTTAATATGTCTGGTCTTGGCATTTACCGTAATTAACGCCCCCTCAGCCTGGGTGCTCCGCGCGATGTCTTTTATTTTCTTTCCCAGCGCATGGTCTCCTCCGCCTGCCGTGAAGATATTCAGTATAAGTATGCTTCTTTTCATTTTATCAACCTGATTTATATATTCTTAAACATAATTATGCCAAGGGAGAAAAAATATCATAAGCCGTTTTTTATTACTCCGTCATTAAGCATAAAGGGATCCGTTCAGGGATATTCCAAAAAATACAGTGAATGATTTTTCGTATTCATCTTTTTTAATACTTCTCCGCGTCAAAACCCGCTGGTCCGATTGCACTGTTTTGCTGCAGGCGTTATGGTGGAAGACACATTTTGATAACATACAAAGTTTTCTATGACGTTTTCTGCTTTCGGTGACAAATTTACCCGTTTCTCAGGTATCACACGCCTGATGGGCGATATGAATGACGGTCTGCGCACACCTGGCGCCGTGATGCTGGGTGGCGGCAATCCGGCGCAAATTCCGGAGATGCAGGATTATTTCCAGACGCTGCTGTCGGAAATGCTGGCCGCCGGCAAGCTGACCGAAGCGCTGTGCAACTACGATGGTCCGCAGGGCAAAGACGTGTTGCGCCACGCGCTGGCAGAGATGTTACAGAAAGAGCTCGGCTGGCAGCTGGATGCGCAAAACATTGCGCTGACCAACGGCAGCCAGAGCGCCTTCTTCTATTTGTTCAACCTGTTCGCCGGACGCCGTGCCGACGGGAGTATGTCAAAAGTGTTGTTCCCGCTGGCACCGGAATACCTCGGTTATGCCGACGCCGGTCTGGACGAAAATCTGTTTGTTTCAGCTAAGCCAAACATCGAATTGCTGCCGGAAGGCCAGTTCAAGTATCACGTCGATTTCGATCATCTGAATATTACTGATGATATCGGCCTGATCTGCGTTTCCCGTCCGACCAACCCGACCGGCAACGTGATTACCGACGAAGAGCTGATCCGCCTCGATGCACTGGCACAGCAGAAAGATATTCCGTTACTTATCGATAACGCCTATGGCGTGCCGTTCCCCGGCATTGTATTCACTGACGCGACGCCGTTATGGAACCCGAATATTATTCTGTGCATGAGTCTGTCGAAACTCGGCCTGCCGGGCTCACGGTGTGGCATCGTGATTGCAGATGAGAAAATCATCAAAGCGATCAGTAACATGAACGGCATTATCAGCCTGTCTCCGGGCAGCGTCGGACCGGCGATTGCCCATGAGATGATTGCGCGTGGCGATTTACTGCGCCTTTCAAACGAGGTCATCAAACCGTTCTATTTCCAGCGCGTGCAGGAAACTATCGCCACGCTGCGCCGTCATCTGCCGGAAGAACGTTGTCTGATCCACAAACCGGAAGGTGCGATTTTCCTGTGGCTGTGGTTCAAAGATTTGCCGATCACCACCGAAGTGCTGTATCAGCGCCTTAAACAGCGCGGTGTGCTGATGGTGCCGGGCGATTATTTCTTCCCGGGGCTGGAACATCCGTGGCCTCACACGCATCAATGTATGCGCATGAATTACGTGCCTGACGCGGAGCAGATAGAGCGCGGCGTGAAGATTCTGGCAGAAGAAGTGGAAAAAGCGCACGCGGAAGGTTGAGAGTCGATTATCACTTATGATTTAAGGTCTGGAAGAGGTGTTTAACCTTTTCCAGACCTTTTTTATAAGCGTGATCATTATTACTAGATAAAATAGATACTTACCCCACCTCTTTCTATTACACGCCTCATTTATTTTTTCCTGATAACAAAAAAGTTATTGCAGCCCTGGAATTATTTTTCTGCTTAAAACCATTGATTAATGAGATAAAAAAGTCAAATAAACAAAAACTTAATTTAACTTTAAGTATCTTAATATAAAAAACCTGTAGTGTATAAACCAATCTTTTAATGTGATTTGTTCTCACACCTCAATCTTAAACCATATAAAAATCATATTTATGTTCAAGAAATTATCAAACTTTATATCCAGAACAGATGGCGAGAGCCATAGTTTCAGTCAAGCTCAATATATGCAGAAAAATAACTGGATGAGCAATAATCCAAGAAATCTGCCCGGTGCCTGGATTGGCAGTTTTACTGATCCGAGGACTAACCAAACAATGTATGGCTTACAGGGAGCATGCCTTGGGTTATCCGCCGCTTATCTGATCAAAGGACAGAACTGGAGCACGTTTAAACAATATCTGGATACCCCGGAATGCCACAGACTCACGCTTGGCATTATGAACTATCAGGAACAATATGGTGATGTAATACAGGCACAAAACCGGGCAGCGGCGCTTGCAAAAACGCAAATTCCTGTGAAACAGAATAAATCATTATTTAGCCGGTTTACTCATAAAAAAAAGGCAGAAGCGCCAAAAAATATAACCTACCTCTCTTCCTCAGAGGCCTTCAATCACATTGTAAAAGTTCAAGGTGGGATTAACTTTATTGATATAGTGCGTTTAAAACCTATTGAAAATACTATGGAAAGAATAGATGTTCTGATGGCACATATTGCTTCTAACTTTAACTACAGAATAAACATGCACCGTCCTGGTGGCGGACATGCTGTGGCCATTACAACCGGAAGGAAAAGGATAAAATTCTTCGATCCTAATCAGGGAGAGTTTTCATATCCCGATACGGCGGAAGGACGTGAATACTTTAAGGTCGCTCTGGCTTTACTCTTAGAAGACCGTTATCCAAGGTATAAAGAATTGTCAATTTCCCGTTATACCTGCTAAAGAGAATGGTTTTCTTTCTGTACCTTGTAAAACAGTGCCTTCTGAAAGGAAGCACTGACAGAATAAACCTTGTTCAGCCTGATATTCCAGATTAGGTTTTCAGTGCTAATCAGGATTTTTTGTTTTCAACGCCTGCATAGACATTTCACATTAGCCAGCTCCTGACAATCTGCGGGGAATTTCAGTACAGGGAAGGAATCATAATAAATTGATATTATAAATTGTATTATTAAGAAAAATATCATAACCACATTTGTAATTTATATAGACAAAACAAGACATTAAGAAAATCACATCACTATAGGCATATCCTTAATTTATCATTAAGCACTTCGCTTATGAAAAAACCTTAGTATGAAACCCTACTTTTTCGTAAGAAACTCAATCATAAATTAGATCTTAGAAAAATTACCCATGCCTATAGAAAATAAATTAGCGCTATTTGCCTCTCAAACTCATGGTCAATACTCTCCTTTTGATCAAAATGCTTATACGCGGAAAAATCACTGGGTAAGCGATAACCCCAGAAACCTGGCAGGAGCCTGGATTGGTAGCTTCCGACTTCCGTGGATGAATAAAGAATTATATGGTTTACGAGGTGTGTGCCTTGGCCTGTCTGCGGCCTATCTGGTTAAAGGACATAACTGGAGCACATTCAAACAATATCTTGATTCCCCTGAGTGCCATCGGCTCACACTGGGCATCATGAATTATCAGGAACAATTTGGTGAGATCAGTCTGGCGAGAAAGGTTGCCGCTGAACAGGCAAAATCCCAGGCAACGGCACAAAATGGCGCATCAGCAGTCAGCAATACCAAAAAGATAGCTGTACCCAAACAGATAGAATACGTCACTACTGCCGATGCTATTAAGTTGTTGGTAAAGGTTCAGGGAAATATTAACTTTATCAGCAGAATTGAACTGTCACCGGTTGAAGACGTTGAGGAAAGAATAGAAGCCTTAATGAAACAGATTGATTCGAACTTTGGCTACCAGTTGAGCATCAGAGGCGGGGGCAGCGGACATTCAGTAAGTCTCACCACAGGGCAAAAAAGGATAAAGTTTTTTGATTCTAATTTCGGTGAAATATCCTACCCCGACACAGAAGTCGGGCGGGAGTCTTTTAAGTCTTACCTTTGCTTTTTATTTAATGAAGTTTATAAGAAATTCAATATAATAATTATCTCTCGTTTTACTTACTGATTAAGATAATACTCCCCTCGTCATACGCTGTTTTATGTTCCCCCTTACCGGGGGAACATAAACAGATCACGTCTTAAGCCGACGTGTTTTCCAGCGCAGGTTTTTCAGTACCAATCGCAATTTTCTGCGGCTGCAACGCTTCCGGAACATCTCGTACCAGACTGATATGCAGCAGGCCATTGGTAAATTCAGCTGCCGATACGTGCATATGCTCTGCCAGAGTAAAGCTCAGGGTGAAAGGCTTGATCACTAATCCCTGATGCAGATATTCCACTTTTGTTTCCGGCTGAGCAGGCGTACCGCTGACGGTTAAACGCGGCCCTTCGACCTCAATATTCAGCTCGCTCTGCTGGAAACCGGCCAGCGCCAGTGAAATGCGATAATGATTGTCGTCAGACTTTTCAATATTGTAAGGAGGAAAAGCCTGATCCGCGCCCTGCATTGAACTGGCTAATTTATCGAAACCAATCCACTGACGCAGTAATGGGGAAATATCGTAATTACGCATGGTATAACTCCTTCTTTGAAGCGAGATTTAACATTCCGTCATCCTGTCTGGATGTGACGGCGCAGCTCCCTGACGGCGAGCCTAAACTTTTTCATTTTCTGGCGGTCAATAACGATGGCCGCCAGTGACTTAGTGCCGGCACTTATTGCCGACAAATCAGCGAATTTCGATACGCCGCGGTTTAGACGTTTCAGGAACGATGCGTTCCAGATCGATATACAGCAAACCGTTCGACAGATTGGCGGCTTTTATTTGAATATGTTCCGCCAGCTGGAATTTGCGTTCGAAATTACGTTCAGCGATGCCCTGATATAAATAAGTGCGGTCGGTTTCAGTCGGTGCATGTGCGCCTTTCACCACCAGCATGTTGTCATGGGCCGTGATGTCCAGCTCTGACTCGGCAAAACCCGCGACCGCGATAGCAATCCGGTAATGGTTTTCGTCAACCAGCTCGACATTATATGGGGGATAGCCGCCACCCTGATTCTGACCCGATTCGATAAGATTAAATAAACGGTCAAAACCAATGGCAGAACGGTATAACGGGGATAAATCAAAATTACGCATGCCCACTTCTCCTGATATTCAGCGAGTATTTTTAAATAGCCTTCCATTCGGACAGGCCAGCGTCGCAGTGATGACAGGAGAACCCTTCCGGCGTTCCTCCTCCTGCGTCGTACAGTAAAAATGGAGACGAAAGGGATTTTTTCAAGCCGGTAAAAACAAAAAAATTTGGCTGTTGTTTATATGCTGACAGCCAAAATACATGACAGGTCATGGCGAAAAGCCATGGTGAGCAGGCAGTTTCCTGCAAGATTTCAAATAGTAATTACACTTAATGGGATCGCAGCCACAGAGCTACAGCTTGCTTTGTTAATTTTTTGTGCTGAGTGGTATAAGTCACTTTGACTTAAAAGCTCAGCCTGACAGCATAAGATGAGTTCTAAAATGATGAAATTTGCACTGACGCCGCTGATGACAGGATGTGTTTTTTTAGCGACGAGCGGTTGTTCCAGCGTGATGAGCCATACCGGGGGAGACACCGGATATTATTCAGGCGCACGTGCTGATGTGAATATGATGAAAAGCGATGATACCAGCTGGGCGATGACGCCTCTGCTGCTCATTGATTTACCGTTCAGCGCCCTGCTGGATACGGTATTACTGCCTTATGATTATTACCGCAGCGGAAAAGTGACGACGCGCGATCGCGTCAAAGCGAGTGAAGAACACAATATTGCGCTGAGCAACGGCGTGGATATTGACCACGTTCCGCCAATGACCACCACCGATCGCGGACACAAGTCTTCGGCACATAAAAAATAAGCGTAAAAAAACCGGCCACCATGATGAGATTTTTTCAAACCCTGGCCGGTTTACTCTATGAGCTACTGAGCGTCGGTAACAAAAATCTGAGCAAATTCCCCGCACTGGCGCATAAACGCCACTTTGCCGCCATCCGGTGAATACACTACCGCATCGGCGCAAGGCGCAATCTCTGTTCTCTGCGTTAACCGCTGCATTTCTCCGCTTTTAACATCCAGACGCATCACGCTGTTATCGCAGACCAGCGCCAGCGATTTTCCGTCCGGGCTCCAGCTGAATGCCGACTGAATTCCGTTGTCAGAATGGCTGATCTGCACAGGTTCACCGCCGTTGGGTGACACCGTCCAGACCTGAACCACATCGTTTTTATCCTTCATCAGAAACGCAATCTGTGCGCCATCCGCTGACGTGCGCAGCCAGTGACGCGGTTGCAGGGCAATGCCCATTTCAGTGAACGTGATCCGTCTTTGCTTCACGCCCGCCGGTGGCGCAGGCAATGTTTCCGGCGTGCCTTGCAAAGGTTTATCACCCGCCTGACGATAATCCGCATCGTTCTCAGGTAAATCCACCACGAAGATTTCCGGATGCTTTTTGCCATCAGCAGAAAGGGTATCGCCGATAAAGGCCAGCGCCCAGCGCTGCCGGGAACCGTCGGCTTTTACATAGCCTTCCTGCCCGATCCAGCCTTCTTCATAAGCGCGGTTGATATCATTGCTGGCGGGCTGAGGAGCAGGCGTTGTTTCGCTGACCAGTACGCTGTAATGGCTGCCATCGTATTCACGAGAGTGATGCTTTGGTGGCGTAACGGGATAGCCGGAAAGGGCGATACCGACATTGCGCAGGTCGAGAGCCGGATTCAGTTCATGCAAAACATGGTCGTTATAGGTAAAACTCAGACGCGAACCGTCCGGACTGAAAACGTGGACGTGCGTGCCGCCGCGCAGGGCGCCGGCGGTATAAGGCGCGGTGATATCCATCGCATCCAGCGTGACCGCCTTTTCGCACGCGGGGTCAGACACGATAACGCCGCGACGATGGTGAAAATCGTACTGCCAGCTGGCATCCGGATTTTCCGGGCCATGAATAAATGCATAACGGGCGGGAAGGTCGGGGCTGACCGTTACCACACCCACGTGTACCCCATCTTGCGCCTGATAAACCACTTCCGCTTCACCGGTTTCGACATTCACCCGCTCAATGGTTGAGCCGCTGAAAGAACCGCCATGCGGACGCACGTCGTACACCAGCCACTGGCTGTCCGGCGTCCAGACATTAATGTTAGTCAGCTGATGCCCGCGGGCATCAGAAGTTAATTGTTTTTCCATGGCTGCGAGGTTCCTATCTGCCAACTCAGTCGTTCAGAACAAACTTCTCGACCGCAAATGCCACACCGTCTTCGGTGTTGGTTTTGGTGACGAACTGGCTGACGGCTTTCACGCTGTCCAGCGCATTGCCCATCGCGACACCGATTCCGGCGTATTCCAGCATAGCGATGTCGTTTTCCTGGTCGCCCAGCGTCATTACGCTCTCGCGTGCGATACCCAGTTTTTCCGCCAGCACTTTCACGCCTTCGCCTTTATTGACGCGTTTATCCAGAATTTCGAGGAAGTACGGCGAGCTTTTCATGATGGTATAGCGTTCTTTGGCTTCAGCAGGAAGCTGACTGATGGCGCGATCCAGCAGTTCAGGATCATCAATCATCATCACTTTCGGGAAGGTCAGTGCCGGATCCATTTCGTCTGCCGGGCAGAATTGCAACGGAATACCGGTGGTGAAGGATTCATGCACGCTGTATTTGCTGATAAAGCGGTTGGCGGTAAACAGGTCAGTCTTAGTCAGTGCATGGAAATGCACACCCAGCTCGCGCGCCAGCTGTTCAAAGTAGTGATAATCTTCAATCCTGAGGGATACTTCGGCAATCACGCTGCCATCTTTGGCATTGTGTACCAGCGCACCGTTGTTGGTGATGCAGTAACAACCGTCCTGCTGCAAATCCAGTTCCATCAGGTAACGCTGCACGCCGACGAACGGACGGCCGGTCGCCAGAACGATTTGCACACCTTTCGCCCGTGCTTCTGACAACGCTTTTTTAACGGCAGGCGTCACTTCATGCTGCGGATTGAGCAACGTCCCGTCCATATCAATTGCAATTAATTCAATAGCCATAGCATCCTCAGAGTTTAAGAAATCTTCCTCAATGCTATCGCGATTACCCGCTGTAAAGCCAGCCGGAAAGCGGGTTCGCACAGACGAAAAAAAGTCCGAAGCGGTTTCCCAGTTCGGACTCTGTATCAGCTCATACCTTGATCAGATATCGATTATCAGATATCGATGTTGGCAGCTTTCAGCGCGTTCTCTTCGATGAAGGCGCGGCGCGGTTCAACCGCATCACCCATCAGCGTGGTGAACAACTGGTCAGCGGCAATGGCATCTTTCACGGTCACACGTAACATGCGACGTTGCTCAGGATCCATGGTGGTTTCCCACAGTTGATCAGGGTTCATTTCGCCCAGACCTTTATATCGCTGAATCGACAGACCACGACGGGACTCTTTCACCAGCCATTCCAGCGCCTGTTCGAAGCTGGTCACTGGCTGACGGCGTTCGCCACGTTCGATGTAAGCGTCTTCTTCGATCAGGCCGCGCAGCTGTTCGCCCAGCGCACAGATTTTGCGGTATTCGCCGCCCTGAATGAAGTCTGCATCCAGATCGTAATCCGTATCGACACCGTGCGTACGAATACGCAGAACCGGTTCGAACAGCTGATGTTCGCGGTTTTCACGCACGATCGCGCTGTAAGAACTGCCGTGCTGCTCTTTCTCGTTGAGGCGCGCCACCAGCGATTCCATCCAGGCCTGAACTTTCGCCTGATCAGTCAGATCCGCACCCGGCAGGGTTGGCTGATAGATCAGGTTGTTCAGCAGCGCACGCGGATAACGACGTTCCATACGGCCAATCATTTTCTGCACGCTGTGATGTTCAGCCACCAGTTTCTCCAGCGGTTCACCCGCCAGGGCCGGTGCATGGGCGTTGGCGTGTAACGTTGCCCCGTCCATGGCGATGGAAATCTGATACTGATCCATCGCTTCGTCGTCTTTAATGTACTGTTCCTGCTTGCCTTTTTTCACTTTGTACAACGGCGGCTGTGCGATAAACACGTGGCCACGTTCTACAATTTCAGGCATCTGACGGTAGAAGAAGGTCAGCAGCAGGGTACGGATGTGTGAACCATCGACGTCGGCATCGGTCATGATGATGATGCTGTGATAGCGCAATTTGTCCGGGTTGTATTCGTCACGGCCAATGCCACAACCGAGTGCGGTAATCAGCGTTGCCACTTCCTGAGAAGAGAGCATTTTGTCGAAGCGCGCTTTCTCGACGTTGAGGATTTTACCTTTCAACGGCAGAATCGCCTGGTTCTTACGGTTACGGCCTTGTTTTGCAGAGCCGCCCGCTGAGTCCCCTTCCACTAAGTACAGTTCGGAATGCGCCGGGTCACGTTCCTGACAGTCCGCCAGTTTGCCTGGCAAGCCAGCCAGATCCAGCGCGCCTTTACGACGGGTCATTTCACGCGCTTTACGCGCCGCTTCACGGGCACGCGCCGCGTCGATGATTTTACCGACAACGATTTTGGCGTCTGACGGGTTTTCCATCAGGTAATCCACCAGCTTCTCGTTCATCAGCGTTTCAACGGCCGTTTTCACTTCGGAAGAAACCAGTTTGTCTTTGGTCTGAGAAGAGAACTTAGGATCCGGAACCTTCACCGACACCACAGCAATCAGGCCTTCACGGGCATCGTCACCGGTGGCGCTGATTTTAGATTTCTTGCTGTAGCCTTCTTTATCCATGTACGCGTTCAGGGTACGGGTCATCGCCGAACGGAAACCGGCTAAGTGAGTCCCGCCATCGCGCTGTGGAATGTTGTTGGTGAAGCAGTAAATATTTTCCTGGAAACCATCGTTCCACTGCAACGCCACTTCAACGCCAATGTCATCTTTTACCGTGGAAAAATAGAACACGGTCGGATGGATTGGGGTTTTGTTTTTGTTCAGATATTCCACGAAAGCTTTGATACCGCCTTCATAATGGAAGTGATCATTTTTACCATCACGTTTATCCAGCAGGCGGATAGCCACGCCGGAGTTCAGGAATGACAGTTCGCGCAGGCGTTTCGCCAGAATGTCATACTCGAATTCGGTGTGATTGGTGAAGGTGTTGAAGCTTGGCCAGAAACGTACCGTGGTACCGGTCACGTCAGTATCGCCAATCACTTTCAGCGGATCCTGAGGCTCACCGTGCACGTAAGTCTGAGTATGGACTTTGCCTTCGCGGCGGATAACCAGTTCCAGTTTTTCCGACAGGGCGTTAACGACGGAAACACCCACGCCATGCAGACCACCGGAAACTTTATACGAGTTATCGTCAAATTTACCGCCGGCATGAAGAACGGTCATGATGACCTGAGCAGCAGAAACGCCCTCTTCTTCATGAATACCGGTCGGAATGCCACGACCATCATCCTGTACGGAAACAGAGTTATCCGCATGGATCGTGACCTGAATCTCTTTACAGTGGCCCGCGAGGGCTTCGTCGATAGCGTTGTCCACAACCTCGAATACCATGTGGTGCAGACCAGTGCCGTCATCGGTATCGCCGATATACATGCCGGGGCGCTTACGCACCGCGTCCAGCCCTTTTAATACCTTGATACTTGAGGAGTCATAAGAATTCGACATCAACGTTTCTCGCTCATTTTTAGTCCTGTGATAGAACGGCTATTTTACCTTGTTCCACGCGGAACATCTTGCCCTTTTCACCCATCATGTCGGTCACTTGCTCAGCGCTTATCGCACTGACAAAAACCTGTGCCTGGGTGGCTTTCAGGCGATCGGCCAGCAACCGACGTCGGTCGGCGTCCAGCTCAGAGGCAAAATCGTCAAGAAGATACAGGCAACGCCGCCCGCTCTGTCGGGTGAGAAACTCACCCTGCGCCAGTCTCAGCGCACACATCAGTAGCTTCAGCTGTCCACGGGACAGTAAATCTTCCACCGGCGTGCCGTCGGCACGAATGCGGAAATCCGCTTTATGCGGGCCTGATGCGGTGTAAGTTAAGGCTCTGTCGCGCTCAAAATTACGCTCCAGCAACTCGCCGTACTCAGTCTCCTTGTCCCATCCACGCTGGAAAGAAAAACTGAGGGCGAATTCAGGCAGGAATTGTGCGCAGGTCGCGCTGATATCAGCCGCGATCGCGTCGCTGTACGCTGCCCGCCATTCGCTAATGCGCTCGGCTAACGGGATCAGTTCCTGATCCCAGGCACGAATTTGCGCATAACGACTCACCTGTCGCAGCGCGGCGTTGCGCTGCTTGAGTAACCGTCGCAGGTTGCTCCAGGCGATAAAAAAACCGGGGTCGTGATGAAAACAACCCCAGTCAATAAATGCCCGCCGGTACTTCGGTCCGCCGTTGAGCAGGGTGAAGCCTTCGGGTGTGATCAGTTGCATCGGCAGCATTTGTGCCAGTTCAGACACTTTATGGCCGTCACTGCCATCAATGCGCACTTTGCTGTCGCCCTGGCGGCTTTTGCTCAGGCCAATCGACAACTCACGATCGCCGCCGTCATCTACACGGGCGTGAAGAACAAACTCCGGCTGATCGTGACGGATAACGCGTCCGGCCTGCAAACTGCGAAAAGCGCGGCCATGCCCCAGCGTATAGACCGCTTCGAGCACGCTGGTTTTACCGCTGCCATTGGGACCGACCAGAAAGTTAAAACCGGGCGACGGATCTAAATCCGCCGCCTCGATGTTGCGGAAATCTTTTATCAGTAAGCGCGTTAAGGCCATCTAAACCAATTCCAGGGCGTCTTCGTCGCGGTCAGTTTGCGTGCGGACAGCGCACAACAAGCGGAGCGTACTCAAGTACGTGAGCATTGCGAGCACTGCCCAATCGCAAAATGACAAGTAAGATAGCCCGATCAGAGCCTCATTGGCATAACGACGTACGCGGCCGACTGGCTCGCAGCGTCTTCGATCTGCACGCTGGAAACAGAGTCTGTCAGCAGCAGATTAACGTCTTCGCACTTGAGCGCATTCAGCACATCGAGCACGTAACTGACGTTAAAGCCGATTTCCATTTCGGTGCCTTCGTAGCCGACATCCAGAATTTCTTCTGCTTCTTCCTGTTCAGGGTTATTCGCGGTGATTTTCAGCTGGTTATGGCTGACATACAAACGCACGCCACGGAATTTTTCATTGGACAGGATGGCTGCACGGGCAAATGCCTGTTTCAGCAAATCGCACCCGGCCTGCAGCGTTTTGTCCGGATTTTTCGGCAATACGCGGCGATAGTCGGGGAAACGACCGTCAACCAGTTTGGACGTAAAGATAAAGTCGCCGACATGAGCACGGATATTGTTGCTGCCGATTTGCAGCTGCAATGTGGTGTCACCGCCGTCAAGCAGACGCACCAGTTCCATCACGCCTTTACGCGGCACGATCACCGAATGCGACGGCAAAGACTGGCCGATTGGCATAGAACATACGGCCAGACGGTGACCGTCGGTCGCAACAGTACGCAATTCTTCACCTTCGGTTTCGAACAGCATACCGTTTAAATAATAACGAACGTCCTGATGCGCCATAGAAAACTGCGTGGCTTCGATCAGACGTTTCAACGTGGCCTGCGGCAGGGTGAATTCTACTTCGCTTTGCCAGTCGTCGAGATTAGGGAAATCTGTTGCCGGTAAGGTCGACAGCGAGAAACGGCTGCGGCCTGATTTTACCAGCATGCGGTCGCCATCGAGAGCGACGGAAATTTCCGCGCCTTCGGGCAATCCACGGCAGATATCAAAGAATTTACGCGCCGGTACCGTGGTGGCACCCGCTTCATGTGGCTGAGACAGCGCGACTTTCGCCACCATCTCCATTTCCAAATCCGTCCCGGTCAGCGACAGCGCGCCATCCGTCACCTGTAATAACAGGTTACCCAGAATAGGCAACGTCGGTCGTCCACCCAGCGGGCTACTGACCTGTTGCAGTGGTTTCAGCAAATGCTCACGTTCAACAATAAATTTCATAGCGCTAGGAAGATAATGTTCTGATTAAGTTGGAGAAATCTTCTTTGATGTCGTGACTTTCTTCACGCAACTGCTCGATTTTACGGCAGGCGTGCAACACCGTGGTATGGTCCCGACCACCGAACGCATCGCCGATTTCTGGCAGGCTGTGGTTGGTCAGCTCTTTCGCCAGCGCCATCGCCATCTGGCGTGGGCGGGCTACCGAACGGGAGCGCCGTTTGGAAAGCAGGTCAGCGACCTTGATTTTATAATATTCGGCCACTGTTTTCTGAATATTATCGATAGTGACCAGCTTCTCCTGAAGCGCTAACAAATCGCGCAACGCTTCACGAACGAAGTCGATGGTAATCGCACGGCCGGTAAAGTTGGCATTGGCGATCACACGGTTCAGTGCGCCTTCAAGCTCACGCACATTAGAACGCAGACGTTTAGCAATAAAGAAGGCGACTTCGCCCGGCAGACGGATATCGTTCTCGTCGGCCTTTTTCATCAGGATCGCCACGCGGGTTTCTAATTCTGGCGGTTCGATCGCCACCGTCAGGCCCCAGCCGAAACGCGATTTCAGACGATCTTCAACACCGTTGATCTCTTTTGGATAACGATCCGAGGTCAGGATGATCTGCTGATTGCCTTCCAGCAGGGCATTAAAGGTGTGGAAGAACTCTTCCTGGGAACGTTCTTTATTAGCAAAGAATTGGATGTCATCGATGAGCAACGCATCGACTGAACGGTAGTAACGTTTGAACTCTTCAATGGCGTTGTTTTGCAGGGCTTTTACCATGTCCTGCACAAAGCGCTCGGAGTGCATGTACACCACTTTCGCATTCGCTTTACGCGCCATGATGCCGTTGCCGACCGCATGCAATAAGTGGGTTTTACCCAGACCGGTGCCACCATAAAGGAAGAGCGGGTTGTAGGCGCCGCCCGGATTGTCCGCCACCTGACGCGCCGCCGCGCGGGCCAGCTGGTTAGACTTACCTTCTACGAAGTTATCAAAAGTGTGTTTTGGATTGACGTTCGAGCGGTATGAAAGCTCGGGCTGAACAGGCGAACTGTCCCAGCTCGGACGTGAAGGCGCCAGACGCGGAATAGCAGGTGCAGTCTGAGAACTGACGCTGGCCGCAACGGGTTGACTGACGCGCTGAATCATGGGTTTGCTGCCGACTTCAAAACGCAGCAACGGCGCATCCGCCCCACAGAAATCGTTGAGCAAGCCGTTAATATTGTTTAAGTATTTGTCACGAACCCAATCAAGGACAAAACGATTCGGGGCGTAAAGCGCCAGCGTATTGTCGTTGAGTTCCGCCTGCAGGGGGCGTATCCACATACTGAATTCTGTGGCAGGTAGTTCATCCTGCAAACGGGCAAGACATTGCTGCCAAAGCGAAAGTGACACGGCGGACTCCACTCGAACAAGTATCAAAAAAGAAAAGGATCAGGATATTTTTTAAATCATGATTTTTGGCACACGTCCCGCCTGCCTGTATAAGGGGATGGGGGAAATTTCTCTCACCACCCTGTCAGTGGCGTAAAGTCACGTGCGAACCGCTTTTTACGGTTTGTGTCGAAAGCTACCCAGCCGGGATCGCGATCGGAATGGCGGATCATAACGCAATCCGACACAGAGATCCTCCCCTTCCTGACAGTTTAGATCCTTTTTATCCACAGGCAGCGGTCGGCAAGTGGGTAAGCTTAGCCGATCCTTTTTAAAATAGGCGATGTAATCATCACTGTGGTGAAAAAATAGGAGTCCGCTGAGCTAAATTTCATCTCATTGCGAGAAAGATCTCCGCCCTGTGGATAAGGATCAGGCGAGGATCCTTGCGATTTACGGCAGAGTCCGTATAATCTTCAGCCCTACGTGTGAAGCCTGTGTTCCTGATGGTCATAACCAGATGGATATTGCGGTGTGACCACGGGCAATTCTGGTAAACACTTGAACCATTTCTGGCAATGTAAATTGACTCAGGACTGTACAGTTATTACAATCCCGCTTCTTTATATGTTGCGACAAAGGCACCGGTCTTTTTTTTGCCGAAATGTCTTCGCGTTTACTGATCAGTAATAATTTAAGTTTAGGTAGAAATCGCCATGAAACGCACTTTCCAACCGTCCGTATTGAAGCGCAACCGTAGCCACGGCTTCCGTGCTCGTATGGCCACCAAAAATGGTCGTCAGGTTCTGGCTCGCCGTCGTGCGAAAGGCCGTACCCGTCTGTCAGCTTCTAAGTAATAAAAGCTAACCTATTTAGTGGTTAAGCTCGCTTTTCCCAGGGAGTTACGTTTGTTAACTCCCCGTCATTTCACTTTCGTCTTCCAGCAGCCACAACGGGCTGGCACGCCGCAAATCACTATACTCGGCCGCCTGAACGAGCTGGGGCATCCCCGCATCGGTCTCACCGTCGCAAAAAAACACGTCAAACGCGCACATGAACGCAATCGGATTAAACGCCTAACCCGCGAAAGTTTCCGGTTGAATCAGCATACGCTGCCGTCGATGGATTTTGTGGTGGTCGCCAAGAAGGGTGTCGCCGATTTAGATAATCGCGCGCTGACGGAAGCGTTGGAGAAATTATGGCGTCGACATTGCCGACAGGCTCCCGCATCCTGATAAAGCTGATACGTGGTTATCAGTTATTCATCAGTCCGTTGCTCGGGCCACATTGCCGCTTTCGACCAACCTGCTCTCAATACGGTATTGAAGCAATTGGTCGTTTTGGCATGTTAAAAGGCAGTTGGTTGACTTTGAAACGCGTATTAAAATGCCATCCTTTGAACCCAGGTGGTGATGACCCCGTACCGCCGAAAACCGACAATAACAGAGAACTCTAACGATGGATTCGCAACGCAATCTTTTCCTCATCGCTCTGCTGTTCGTGTCTTTCATGATCTGGCAGGCATGGCAAACGGACCACGCTCCGCAACCGGCCAACCAGACCACGCAACAGACTGCGAACACTGCAAACGGTGATGCTGCTAACCAGGCTGTTCCTGGTAGCGGACAGGGCAAATTAATTACAGTTAACAGTGATGTGCTGTCATTAACAATCAACACCCGTGGTGGCGACATTGAGCAGGCTCTGCTGAAGGCTTACCCGACGACTTTGGGCTCTGACCAGCCTTTCCAGTTACTGGAAACCACTCCTAATTTCATCTATCAGGCACAAAGCGGTCTGACAGGTAAAAACGGTCCTGATAATCCGGCTAACGGCGAACGTCCTCTGTTCCAGACCAGCTCGGATAACTTCACGATGTCTGAAGGCCAGTCTGAACTGCGCATTCCGATGACTTACACGGCGGCAAACGGTGCGATTTACACCAAAACCTTCGTGATCAAACGTGGCTCTTACGCGGTGAGTGTTGAATACAATATCAACAACACCACAGCAGCTCCGCTTGAACTGACTCTGTTCGGTCAGTTGAAACAAACCACCGAATTGCCTAAGCACCGTGACACCGGCAGCAATAACTTTGCTCTGCACACGTTCCGCGGCGCGGCATACTCGTCAAGTGATGACAAATATCAGAAGTACGCGTTCGATAAGAGCGAAGTACTGAATGTCACCACTCAGGGCGGTTGGGTTGCGATGCTGCAGCAGTACTTTGCGACTGCATGGATCCCGTCAGCTAAAGACACCAATACCTTCTTTACCAGCACCAACAACGGCATTTCTTCGATTGGTTTCAAAGGCACGCCGTTTACCGTTGCACCAGGCGCACAACAACAAGTGGTTTCCACTCTGTGGGTTGGCCCGGAAATTCAGGACAAGATGGCGGCAATCGCGCCTCACCTTGATCTGACTGTTGACTACGGTTGGTTATGGTTCATCTCTCAGCCACTGTTCAAACTGTTGAAATTCATTCAAGGGTTCGTCGGTAACTGGGGCTTCTCGATCATCGTAATCACCTTTATTGTCCGCGGTATCATGTATCCACTGACCCGCGCTCAGTACACGTCGATGGCGAAAATGCGTATGCTGCAGCCAAAACTGGCCGCCATGCGTGAACGTATCGGTGATGACAAACAGCGCATGAGTCAGGAAATGATGGCGCTGTATAAGTCTGAGAAAGTGAACCCGCTGGGTGGTTGTCTGCCGCTGGTTATTCAGATGCCAATCTTCCTGGCACTGTATTACATGCTGTCTGGTTCCATTGAATTGCGCCACGCGCCATTCATCCTGTGGATCCATGACCTGTCAGCGCAAGACCCGTACTACATTCTGCCGGTTCTGATGGGTATCACGATGTTCTTCATTCAGAAGATGTCGCCGACCACCGTCACCGACCCGATGCAGCAGAAGATCATGACCTTCATGCCGGTCATCTTCACCGTGTTCTTCCTGTGGTTCCCTTCCGGTCTGGTGGTGTACTACATCGTCAGTAACCTGGTAACCATTCTCCAGCAGCAGCTGATTTATCGCGGGCTGGAAAAACGTGGCCTGCACAGCCGCGACAAGAAAAAGTCATAAGTGAATGTCAGGGCGGCTTTCGTCCTGACCGCTAAACTTGATGATAAAAGACAAAGGCGGTCATTTGACCGCCTTTTGCATATCCGTAAAAAGACCAACAGAGATCATTGCTATGAGCACCTCAGATACCATTATTGCCCAGGCAACCCCACCCGGCCGCGGTGGTGTGGGCATTTTGCGCATTTCCGGCCGTGCGGCGCGTGATGTGGCACAGGCTGTCTTAGGTAAACTGCCCAAGCCGCGTTATGCCGATTATCTGCCGTTTCAGGATGCAGACGGCAGCACACTGGATCAGGGCATCGCGCTGTGGTTCCCCGGCCCGAATTCCTTCACCGGTGAAGACGTGCTTGAGCTGCAAGGCCACGGCGGCCCTGTGATCCTGGATTTGCTGCTTAAACGCATTATCGCGCTGGAAAACGTGCGCATTGCGCGTCCGGGCGAATTCTCTGAGCGTGCTTTCCTCAACGATAAGCTCGATCTGGCGCAGGCAGAGGCGATTGCCGATCTTATCGACGCCAGTTCCGAGCAGGCCGCACGTTCTGCAGTTAACTCACTTCAGGGCGCTTTCTCTCACCGTATTCATCATCTGGTGGAAGCACTCACTCACCTGCGGATCTTTGTTGAAGCCGCTATCGACTTCCCGGACGAAGAGATCGACTTCCTGTCTGACGGCAAAATCGAAGCCAAACTCAATACAGTGATGGGCGATCTGGATGCGGTGCGTGCTGAAGCACGTCAGGGCAGCTTACTGCGCGAAGGGATGAAAGTGGTGATTGCCGGGCGTCCGAACGCCGGTAAATCCAGCCTGCTGAACGCGCTGGCTGGTCGTGAAGCTGCGATCGTTACCGATATCGCGGGCACCACACGTGACGTTTTGCGCGAACACATCCACCTCGACGGTATGCCGTTGCATATTATTGACACCGCCGGTTTACGTGAAGCCAGCGACGAAGTTGAGCGTATTGGTATCGAACGTGCATGGAATGAGATCGAACAGGCTGACTTAGTGCTGTTTATGGTTGATGGCACGACAACCGCAGCGACCGAGCCCGCGGAAATCTGGCCAGAGTTTATGGCCCGCCTGCCCGCGTCTTTACCGATTGTCGTTGTGCGCAATAAAGCCGATATCACCGGCGAAGCACTGGGGCAAACCGAAGTGAATGGTCACTCACTTATTCGCCTTTCCGCCCGTACCGGCGACGGTGTTGATCTGCTGCGTGACCATCTGAAACAGGTCATGGGCTTTAATCACAATATGGAAGGTGGATTCCTCGCCCGTCGCCGTCATCTGCACGCACTGGAAGACGCCGCACAGCATCTGGTTCAGGGTAAAGATCAACTGCTTGGCGCCCGGGCCGGTGAATTACTTGCAGAAGAACTGCGCATGGCGCAGCAGTCGCTGAGCGAAATCACCGGCGAATTTACGTCGGATGACTTGCTGGGGCGCATCTTCTCCAGCTTCTGTATCGGTAAGTAATCCGACATTCGCATCAGACAAAACCCACATTGCAAAATGTGGGTTTTTTATTGTATTCAAAGTATTACAGCTTACCAGACTTTATAAACGCGTCCGGTCTGCGCCCCTTCCACGCTGCGGCGATACGCTTTCGCCACGCGAGCCGCCGGAGCGGCTTCAAAGCCCGGGAAGAACGGGCCGTAAGCTTTCAGCGACTCTTCTACTACGGTCGGGCTGACCACGTTGATGCGGATGCCGCGTGGCAGTTCAATCGCCGCACCACGGACAAAACCTTCCACGGCCGCATTAACCGTGGTGGCGTTTGCGCCCTGACGGATAGGTTCATCAGCAATAATCCCGCTGGTCAGGGTGACGGAGCCGCCATCATTCAGGAATGACTGACCGATCAGCGCAATACGTACCTGCCCGAGCAGTTTGTTCTGTAAACCAGTATTGAATTGTTCTGCGGTCATTTCAGTCAGCGGGCCAAAGTGCAGGTTGCCGGTAGTGGCGATAATCGCATCGACTTTCCCGGTACTTTTGAAAAGCGCTTTTACGCTGTTTTCATCGAGGATATCGACCTGAAAATCACCGCGCGTCTTGCCTGCAGTGATAATTTCATGTTCTGCGCCGAATTCCCGGATCACCGCTTTACCCAATGTACCCGTCCCGCCAATCACTAGAATTTTCATCACAGCTTCCTCAACGTTATTTGTTGGATCATCTTTCACCAAACTGAGAGTTAGATATAGACTCGTATTATTCGTTCTGTACTAACTCAGGGTTTGTAATGTGGATAAGCTGCGGAATATTGAAGTCTTTGTCAGCGTAGTAGAAACCGGAAATTTCAGCACTGCGGCGGAAAAACTGGGGATTTCGGCGGTGATGGTCGGTAAACACATTCAGCAACTGGAAAAGCATCTCAATGCCCGTCTGCTGCAACGCACCACGCGCAGGCAAAGCCTGACCGATGCCGGTGAAGTGTTTTATGAAAACGGCAAACGGGTGCTGGAGCAGATGAAATTCACGGAAAGCGCGATGGAAAGCCTGCAAAGCGTACCGACCGGATTGCTGCGGGTCAGCGCGCCGGTATCCCTTGGCTCGAGCGTTATAGCGCCGATGCTGGCCCGTTATCTGCAAACACACCCGAAAGTGAATGTGGAGCTGATACTGAGTAACGCGAGGGTGGATTTGATCGGCGAAGGTTTTGACGCAGCAATTCGTATTGGCGAAATCGGCGATGACCGGCTGGTTGCGAAGCCGATGAAATCTTATGAAATGGTGATCTGCGCGTCTCCAGGCTATTTGCAGCAGTTCGGCACGCCCGCGACGCCTGAAGACCTGAAAACGCATCCATGTCTGGTGCATACCGTCTGGAATCAGAGCGAAGGCTGGCATCTGGCGAATGCAGAACGCACCACGTCAGCGTGGCCTGTTAACAGCCGCTATGTGTCCAACGACGGTCATGCGCTGCGTGCTGCGGCACTGGAGGGCGCCGGTTTGCTGTTGCAGCCCAAAGTCCTGCTGGCGGAGGATATCGCCAGCGGAAAACTGATCCCGGTGCTTGAGTCTTTTATCCCGAAACCCCGGGCAGTGCATCTGGTTTATCTGCCCGATTTCAGGCCACGCGCCAAACTGACCAGCCTGATTAACTTCATGACTGAACACGCCTTTTACTGAGCATTATGCAAAATACAAAACGGTAAGTGATCGCTCACTTACCGCTCAGTTTTTAACACTTTTAATCAGACGAAATCAGAGCTTAAAGCCTGCTACCACGGTTTCCAGCTGAACGGTCTGATCCTGCATCGCCTGCGCAGCGGCAGAAACCTGTTCGACCAGCGCGGCGTTCTGCTGCGTGGCGTTATCCAGCTGCGTGATAGCCACATTTACCTGCTCGATGCCCAGACTTTGCTCCTGACTGGAAGACATGATTTCGTTCATCAGTGTCGCAACATTATTCACGCCACCCATGACTTCATCCATCGTCGTTCCGGCGGTCGCCACCAGTTCGCTGCCGGTGGCGATATCCGCCACAGAATCTTCAATCAGCTTTTTGATTTCACGCGCAGAGGTCGCCGAGCGTTGCGCCAGACTGCGCACTTCGGAGGCCACCACGGCAAAACCGCGCCCCTGTTCACCGGCACGTGCTGCTTCTACCGCCGCATTCAGCGCCAGAATGTTGGTCTGGAAAGCGATGCCGTCAATAACACTGATGATATCGACAATTTTGTGGGAGGAACGGGTGATCGACCCCATCGTTTCAACCACCTGTTTCACCACTTCCGAACCTTTTTCCGCGACTGCCGATGCGTCACGCGCCAGCTGGTTAGCGCCCTCCGCATTGGCTGCGTTTTGCTTAACGGTGCTGGTCAGCTGTTCCATTGAGGCTGCCGTTTCGACAATTGAGCTGGCCTGTTCTTCAGTTCGCGCGGACAAGTCCAGGTTACCGCTGGCAATCTGGCGCGACGCCGAGGTGATAGCCAGGCTGCTGTCGCCAACCTGACGCAGAATGGATTGCAGGAAAGACAGGAAACCGTTGAAGTTCTGGTTGATCTGATTGAACTCAGGGCTGCGGCTTTCCGGTAAGCGCCGGGTTAAGTCGGCACGCCCGCAGAAAGCTGGGCGATATTTTTATTCAGTGCCGCCAGCTGGCGCATGAAAATTTTAATCGCGGCGATCAGAACGATCAGCAATAGCAAGACCATCGGGATTTGTACCAGCCCGAGACTCGTCAGAATGCTATGGCTGCGCGCCAGCAACTGACTGGTCGGCATATCGGTGGCGATATACCACGGGCCCTGAATTTTACTCATGAACATCGTATGCGACGTGCCGTCGTTGTCGTAATCCGCCACCAGAGAGGATTGATCGTTAATCTGATCCAGACCTTTGCGGATTTGCATCGCCAGCGGAGAAGTTTCGCCCAGAGACGCCAGTTTCGGCAGCTTTTCATCCGTGGAATGGCTGGTCCCGACAATGGTGCCGTCTTTCTCCACAATATAGATTGTCGCGTGAACCTTTTTCTCCATTTCCGTCACCAGCTGGTTAAAGAAGCCCAGCGTCACGTCGATAGTGGCAACGCCCCACTGTTTGTCGCCTTTATAAATCGGCATCGCACAGTTGGTGCGTGGCTGGGTGCTGGCGTCATCGAAATAGGCCGGAGCCCAGACGCACTGCCCCTTTTCACCTTTGGAGGCGGCGAGATACCAGGACTGATCGAAATAGTTCGGCGATTCTGCGCTGTTCCAGAAAGTATTCACCGTCAGCTGATTATTACTGTTTCGGGCAAAGAAGGTGCTGAATTTGATTTTTGCCGTGTCGCGCTGGTTCGGCAACGGCCAGATACCGCCTCCAAACACGGCGGCATCACCGTACTGATCAACCAGAGCAGGCAGCAGCCGGTCGATACTGTCGCTGTCAATTTGTGCGACGGTCTGGGTGATGGTGCGTACCTGAGACTCAACTTTATTCAGGCGATCGTTAATGGCGACGGCCACATCATCCACCTGGTTAGCCACCAGATTACTTTCGGTTTGTTTCAGCTGAGGAGCAATAAAGACCTGGATCACGATAAGCGTAACGATGACCAGCACAATAAAAAACAAGCTGATCAATGCGATAAAGCGGGATTGCGTTGTTTTTAACATTTTAGGGTACTCACAGGCGAAGCAGCGAGATCGCTGCTTAACTAGTAACGGCATTTTCTGACGTTTCTTTATGTTGCTATAGTAGATATATCTGGCACCCGGATCGTATGAGTGAAAATCCAGAACATCATTCCGATGAGATTTCTTCTCAAATGGCGATTAAAACTGTGATTTGTTTCACTTTATGGTGATGAAAATTTGTCTGAAAAGTGAATGAAGTGTGCGCCACTGCGAGTTTTAAGCGGTTTTTAATGATTTCTCTTAATGTTATTCTTTAGAACAATTGAGAAAATACGGTCGAACCATTAATCATGGAGTGAACAATGGCGTGCCATTTTGCAAGATGGGCAATGACGGATGCAGAACCGGATACACACCGGTTGCCCAAAGAGATCGTATTATTCGCAAAACACCTTTCCGAAAAACAGCGCAAGCGTTTCTTAAACGGCCGCGTGCTTCTGGCAGAAATGATTTTCTACCTGTACGGAATTGCTGAACTTCCTAACGTGATCACCTTACCCAGCGGTCGTCCGAGTTTCGAATCCCTTGATCTCCCTGATTTCAGCCTGGCGTATGCCGGTAGCACTGTCGGTGTCTTAATCAGCAGTGAAGGGAAAGTCGGTCTGGATCTCGAAATCATTCATGCCCGCAGTGCGCTGGTGAATCCGCAACAGCAGTTACAGCTTTCTGCGGTGGAGAAAACCTGGATTGCCATGCAATCCGATCCTGTGGAATCCTCGCTGCAACTGTGGTGTATCCGCCAGAGCATGCTGAAGATGTCCGGCCTCAACGATCAGGGTCCGCTGACGCTCAGCCTGAATCCGGCTTCTGGCCGTTTGCGGTCTGCCGTGACACCGGAGGCGCAGGTAATGAGTGATATTGAAGGGTCGATAACCTGGTCATGCGCGCAATCTCCCTCGATAATCCGCTTGCAGTGCTGGCGCTATGAACCCGAAAACGGTTTCACCCGCACACAAACACTTTCCACAGATCAGCAGTCCGAATCACCGCACTTTATGAAATTCATCAGCCTGCCGCCTGCTAAATAAAACTTCACTTATGTTTACGCTCGTCGACCCGTTTTTCGTTTATGGTTACAGGCAGTTCCTTTCGTAAAATCATCCATAACAGGAGTTAGCCATGTCAGTTACACCACTGAAGTTTGTCACACTGTTAGGTAGTCTTCGTAAAGCGTCATACAACGGCATGGTGGCGCGTACATTACCGAATGTCGCCCCTGAGGGCATCGTGATTGAAGCATTACCTTCCATCGGTGCCATTCCACTCTATGATGCGGATATTCAGCAGGAAGAAGGCTTTCCGGCGGATGTTGAAGCGATTGCGGAACAAATCCGTCAGGCGGATGGCGTCATTATCGTCACGCCGGAATATAACTATTCCGTACCGGGTGGCCTGAAAAATGCCATCGACTGGATTTCACGTTTGCCAAACCAGCCGCTGGCCGGAAAGCCCGTGCTGCTCCAAACCAGTTCAATGGGGCCGGTCGGTGGCGCACGCTGCCAGTATCACCTGCGCCAGATCCTGGTTTTCCTTGATGCCATGGTCATGAACAAACCTGAATTTATGGGTGGCGTCATTCAGAGCAAAGTGGATGAGCAGACAGGCGAAGTGGTTGATCAGGGGACGCTCGATTTCCTGCGCGGCCAGCTGACGGCATTTGCCGACTATACCCGCCGCGTCAGCAAATAATTCCTGTCATCAGAAATGCAAAAAGCCCGCAAATTGGACTGCACCCCAAAAGTTGGACACCCAACTGAGTAAGGTGCAGTTTTTTATGGCGAAGCCAAAATATACCCTCGAAACCAGAATGGCTGTGGTCAGCCATTACCTCTACGGCAATGACGGGACACAACGGACCGCAGAACGTTTTGGTGTCGAAAGAACATCCGTTCGTCGCTGGGTCAGAGCCTGGCAATTACACGGTATTGATGGCATTACCTGGAAAAATGACCGCCATTCTCCGGCATTCCGGATTGCTGTTGTCCGGACTGTTCTCGGTGAAGAACTTTCAATGCGCGAAGCTGCCGCACGGTTTAATATCTCAAACGAGACCGTTGTCCGGCACTGGGTTAATGTCTACAAAGACGCTGGTGAGAATGGACTTCTGAGCATAAAACCTGGCCGGAGCAAAGGCATGACAAAACCCAAAAAAGCATCCCCACTTACCGATGAAGCGCTGGAAAAGTTATCTCCCGAAGAGCTGCGGGCTGAG
>NZ_JYDG01000079.1:0-13621 GCF_003263545.1 Rahnella sp. AN3-3W3 | reverse complement strand
AGCAACGACCCGCAGGGCAAGCATCGAAGATGCGCGTCATCCTCTCTCGCCGACCACATTCGAAGAAACCTGCTTTTTTAAAGCAGGTTTTTTTTCGTCTGTAGTTTCTCAACTCACCCTGTTGTTTATCCGCGACATTCCGCTGTATGCCTGTCTCTGTCAGGAGACACGTATCTTATTGATAAATAAAGCGTCACCTAAGCTGACATTCACATGTCGTTCACTGGCGACAGAATGACGGTTTGAAGGACGGTCTCCGGGTTTGCAGAAAATAACTGCCGAGCTACAGGTATAATAAAGTTGTTAATTATCAGTGTAATAAAAAATTATTAACAGACCCTTGCCATCCTGGCACGCGTCCTGCAATATTCCCGCCGTAGATGCTCATTCCACCTATTATGTTTGCTCCGGCTTCATAAACCTGGGAATGACGCAGAGCCAATTTACAGTGCCTATTGTCATCCTGACCGATAACGCGCAAGCGCTATCATCCAGAAGGCAAAACGTTGAGTGAGGCACTAAATCTGTTGTCCTGGACCTGATTGTTTTATACACCTGCCCATATGCAGGTGTTTTTTTTTGCCCATACCCCGGCATCCTTTGAGCTGCAGATGTGTTGGCTGCTCTTAGTCACCCGAATCACTGACTTAAGTCAGCTCATCGGGATTCCTGCGTTTGCCGCCTTTCTGCAACTCAAATGATTTGGGGTATTAGTATTGATGACGTAAAAAAGGCTCCGAAGGAGCCTTTTTGCTGACAGCAATTTTCTTACGGTTGCTGCGAATTATTCAGTGTCAGCATCAATCCTTCACGGCGCATCTCAGCGGCTTCAGCCGGTTTGTACAGCTTATCCAGCGCATCGGCCAGCCATGCATAATCATACGCGTCAGGGCGTTGTTTCAGCGCTTCACGGAACGCTTCGTTGGCCTGCTGCCATTCACCGTGTTTCATCAGCAACTGACCGAGCGTGCTGCTCAGCAGCGGCGTGGTGCCGTTTTGCTTAATGAGCTGACGCAAAGTCTTTTCAAGCTGCTCAGGATTACCTGAACGCAGTTTCGGCATCAGCGCAACCAGACGATCGTCATACTGACGCTTCAGTCCGTCGAGGATCACTTCCTGCGCCAGATCCTGATCGTTGCATTCAATCAGATGCGTTGCCATCGCCACCTGCAATGCCACTTCATGGCGGGTTTTGCGGCTCTGATCTTTCCACCAGCGTTTCAGGCCTTCGCTGCCTTCTTCCGCCATCAGCTGATTCATCATGCCGATATAAGCCTGTTCCTGAAGAACGCGGATTTCATCGTCATTACGGACGCCGGCTTTAGCCATCGACGGTAAAATTTCCAGCAGTGAACCATAGGCACCGGTACGCAGATAAGCCTGTTCCGCCAGACGTAACACTTCCGGATGACGTGGCGACTGGCCGAGCAAACGGTCAACGCCATGGCGTGCTGCATGGATTTCGCCCTGCGCCAGCTGAATACGCACACGGGTAATATCCACCGGCATCTGGTCGGTGTCGGCAATTTCCGCCGCGCGTTCCAGATACTGATTAGTGCGGATGTCATCGCCACGCTGCTGCGCCGCTTCTGCTGCCAGTAAATAGTTCACCACAGGTTGTTCGGCATGATCAGCATTGCGTGCCAGCAGTTTCTCCATCTGGCGATGATCGCCTTCTGCCAGTTTGAGCATCGCAGCCTTAGTTTGCTTACGCGCTTTAGAGCTTTTACGCCCGGCAAACCAGCCGCGGGTACGCGCACCGGTACGCAGAATGCGTCGCAGGATCCATTCAATAAAGAACAGCACCAGAATCAGCACGATCAGCATGATAACTAAACCGGTGACGCTGGTTTCAATGTTGTAGTTATCGGTCTGGATCAGCACATAACCCTGATGACCGGCCAGCATCGGGCCGACAATAATCCCGGCAAACACAATCAGGAATAACACGAAGACTCGTAACATGCGTTATTCCCCCTGCGTGGCGGCGGCGGGCTGCTGGAGCAGGTTACGCACGCGGGTCTGCATCAGTTTTTCCAGCATCGGCTGGCTTTTCAGCTCGTCCGGTACATCCATCGAAATGGATTGCTGACTGAGATTATCCAGTTCTTCCAGGAAAGCTTTGGTTGACGGGTCAGACGTATCAAAATAGGCGCGAACCCAGGTCGATACGCTTTCCAGTGACTGCTTGTAAACTTCATCCTGATGACGCGGAACGGCCTGTGCGGCAATCAGCAAACGTGAGCGGATATTTTCGCGCAGATACACATCCTGATTCGGCGCCAGCAGCGGTTCTGCGCTGGTATCACGACGGCGGATGGTAATGAAGTCATCCATAAAGTTGTGCCAGCTTTTGGTCAGGTTCTGACGCCATTCGGTCAGCGAACCGGAAAGGCTTGAGCTGTCGTTGTCCATCGGGGAATCATCGGTGTCATTGTCGGCCAGACGCAGGTTATCCACCTGATTTGACAGCTGATTCAGCTTGAGAATGATACCGTCGAAATCGACCTGTGCGACGGCAGAAAGGCTGCCTACGTCTTCGTTCAGCGCACGACGCACGTCAATCAGGCTCGGGTCATTCATGTCCGCGAGGCTGGCATCGGCACTTTTCAGCAAAGCGGCGGCGGTGGTGACATCCTGATCGCTCCACAGTTTGCGACCTGCCAGTTTCACCAGATAATCGGCCTGAGCCAGTAACCAGGTTTTGGCATCGCTGCCGGAAATGCTGGCGACTTTATCTTGTAATTCATTCAGCTGACGACCAAACGACGCTTGCTGGCGATCGGCGGCCTGCTGAGTCTTATCCTGCTGAGCGAGCAGGGAAGCGATTTGCTGCTTATCCTGTTGCTGGCTTTTTTGCAGGGCATCAAGCTGTTCGGAAAGCGCCGCATTGGCGGCGGCCTGCGCCAGCGATTGCTGGTGGCCGTGATAGTAAAGACCTGCACCAAGCGCGATCACTAATACAATCGCAATAGCGCCTAATACCGGCGCGGTACGTTGCTTTTTACGCAGCGTTTTCAGCTCCTGGTCACGTTCTGAAGCGTCTGGCTGGGGGCTCTCAACCGCTGGGGAGATCACAACATTCTCATCCGGCGCGGAAGGATTTTTTTGTTCCGTCATTTTGGCACATCCCTTAGTCAGGTAGTTGTAATGCGCGGATCAGCGCATCATTGTCTGCATTTTCTGCAACCCTAATTGCGCTCCAGCCAAGCTGGCGGGCGAGGGTTGCCAAACGTTCACTGACCACCACCAGGTTACAGCGCAGTAACCATGAATTTCGATAGTATTCAGGAACTAACTGGTACAACTGTTGCAGCATTTCTCCGCTGGTCACGACCAGCGTATCAATTCCGGCGCGTTGCCAGAGGGCGCTCTGTTCGCCGGCATCGTAGTAGACCGGGCTGCGCTGATAACATTCGCAGTAGGTCACTTCAACGCCGCGTTCCGTGAGCGTTTCGGCCAGCAATTCCCTTCCGCCATTGCCCCGCAATATCAGCGCTTTTTTGCCCTGAATGCGCTGCAACGCCGGGAGATTCAATAGCGTCTCGCTGGTTTCACCCTCCTGCGGATAGATAACCGGGAGACTGCTGGCACGATGAAACAGCAGGCCTGTGGTGCGGCCAATCGCATAATAGCTGACGTTATCCGGCCAGCGGGTGGCAGACTGACGTAATGCGCGATCGGCGTAGTTCACGGCATGTTGAGAGAGTACAAACACCAGATCCTGCTGATTTAATGAGGATAGCAGGTTCGGCAGCATTGCGAGCTGGTTCCCCGGTGCAAATTCAATCAGCGGGGAATGAAAGGCTACCCGGCCCAGTGTACGCAGCCGGTTGACCAGCATTTCTCCTGCCGGAGAGGGGCGGGTAACCAGAATGGTCATCGTGGAGCGTTCCCCTGATAGACCTCTTGCAGAATTTCCCGTGCGCCGTTGGCCAGCAGTTCTTCGGCCAGCTCCACGCCCATACTGTATGCATCTGCGGCCGGACCGCGACGTTCGCCGGAGACCATCTGGCTGCCATCGGGTGCGCCAACGAGTGCGCGAAGCCACAGGTCATCGCCATTGAGTTCCGCGTAGCTACCGATTGGCACCTGACAACCGCCTTCGAGGCGCATATTCATGGCGCGTTCAGCCTCAACGCGTACCGTAGTTTCGCGGTGAGCCAGTGGCGCGAGTAATTCGCGGGTGATGTGATCGTCAAGACGGCATTCGATACCGACGGCACCTTGTCCGACTGCGGGCAGGCACTCTTCCGGCGTCAGCGCCGTACGGATACGGTTCTCAAGACCCAGACGTTTCAGGCCTGCGACGGCCAGAATAATGGCATCGTATTCGCCATTATCGAGTTTGGATAAGCGCGTGCCTACGTTGCCGCGCAGATCGCGGATCATCAGATCCGGACGCTTCTGGCGCAACTGGCACTGACGGCGCAGGCTGGATGTCCCGACAATACTGCCGTGGGGCAGATCCGCCAGACTGGCGTATTGATTTGAGACGAAAGCGTCGCGCGGGTCTTCGCGCTCACAAATTGTGACCAGTCCCAGACCTTCCGGGAATTCAACCGGCACATCTTTCATGGAATGCACGGCAATATCCGCGCGGCCATCGAGCATTGCCAGTTCGAGTTCTTTGACGAACAAACCTTTGCCGCCCACTTTGGCCAGCGGGGTATCTAAAATGATATCGCCCTTGGTGACCATTGGGACCAGTTCCACCTGTAAACCGGGGTGACAGGCCATCAGCTGGCTTTGAACATATTGTGCCTGCCACAGAGCCAGCGGGCTCTGGCGGGTGGCAATTCGAATGATTTTGTCTAACATATTTGTTACCGTTTAACTGTCTCTGCGACCATCCTACCACTGACAATAGAAAGCTGTCAGCGTAAGAAGCCATTCGTAAAAGAAGGTTAACGGTCACTGCGGGGAATTGTTCCTTTGCGGAACAGACGGTAAAATCCAGAGAAGCGGAAGAGTAATTGTGGTGCGTTACTTTCTTTACGGTCAATCAGCAAGGTGTTAAATTGATCACGTTTCCAGCAATTATTCGTCAACTATTTGCGCAATTTCGATTGTTCAAAGCATAAGCATCACGATAAATGACGGATTTGGAACGGGGTTATTTCCAGACACTGTATAATCAGGCGAAACGTCTTGTACCTCTACATCGAGACATTGAAGCAAAGATTGGATGCGATCAACCAGTTACGAGTCGATCGTGCACTGGCAGCCATGGGTCCTGCGTTTCAACAGGTCTACACGCTGCTTCCTGTCTTTTTACATCAACATCACCCTCTGATGCCGGGATACCTTGAAGGTAAGGTTCCGCATGGTATCTGTATTTTCACGCCTGATGAATCCCAGCAAACCTATCTGAATGACCTCGAAGAGAAATGGGGCAGCCCGCTTGAGCCCATGGTGAAAGGCGAATTGCCTGTCACCGGCATCTATTCCATGGGCAGTACCTCCTCAATCGGTCAGAGCCAAAGTTCTGATCTGGATATCTGGGTCTGCCATCAGTCCTGGCTCGATAACGAAGAACGCAACCGCTTACAGCAAAAATGCAGCCTGTTAGAAAAATGGGCGGCCTCGCTGGGCGTGGAAGTCAGCTTCTTCCTGATCGACGAAAACCGTTTCCGCCATAACGAAAGTGGCAGCCTGGGCGGCGAAGACTGCGGTTCAACGCAGCACATCTTATTGCTAGACGAATTCTATCGCACCGCGGTGCGCATGGCCGGTAAGCGTATTCTGTGGAATATGGTGCCGGGCGAAGAAGAAGCGCATTACGACGAATACGTCCTTTCGCTTTACTCGCAGGGCGCCCTGACGCCAAATGAATGGCTGGATCTGGGCGGCCTGAGTACGCTTTCGGCGGAAGAGTATTTCGGCGCGAGCCTGTGGCAGCTGTATAAAAGTATCGATTCGCCTTATAAAGCGGTGCTCAAAACGCTGTTGCTGGAAGCCTATTCGTGGGAATACCCGCAAACCCAGTTGCTGGCGATGGACATTAAACAGCGTCTGCATCAGGGCGAAATCGTCTGCTTCGGGCTTGATTCCTATTGTATGATGCTCGACCGCGTGACCCGTTATCTCACCCAGATTGAAGACACCACCCGCCTTGATTTAGTCCGCCGCTGTTTCTATTTAAAAGTCTGCGAAAAATTGTCCCGCGCACGGGCATCGGTCGGCTGGCGTCGTGAAATTCTCAGTCAGCTGGTGGCGGAATGGGGCTGGGACGAAGAACGTCTGGCTATTCTGGATAACCGGGCGAACTGGAAAATCGAACGTGTGCGCGAAGCGCATAACGAACTGCTTGATGCCATGATGCAAAGCTATCGCAACCTGATCCGCTTTGCCCGTCGCAACAATTTAAGCGTCAGCGCCAGCCCGCAGGATATCGGCGTGCTGACCCGTAAGTTGTACGCCGCTTTCGAAGCGCTGCCGGGCAAAGTCACGCTGGTGAACCCGCAGATTTCACCTGATCTGTCTGAGAACGATTTAACCTTTATTCATGTGCCAATTGGCCGTGCGAACCGCACCGGCTGGTATCTGTATAACCAGTCGCCGTCGATGGAATCTATCGTCAGCCATCAGCCGCTGGAATATAACCGTTATCTGAACAAGCTGGTGGCGTGGGCCTATTTCAACGGCCTGCTGACGTCGACTACGCGTCTGCACATCAAAAGCGGCGGTCTGTGTGATATCGCTAAACTGCGCGAACTTGTGGCGGATGTGTCACATCACTTCCCGCTGCGACTGGCCGCACCGACGCCGAAAGCGTTGTACAGCCCGTGTGAGATCCGCCACTTAGCGATTATCGTCAATCTGGAACACGATCCTACTGCGGCCTTCCGTAATCAGGTCGTGCATTTTGATTTCCGTAAACTGGATGTTTTCAGTTTCGGGCAGAATCAGGAATGTATGGTCGGCAGTATTGACCTGCTTTACCGCAACTCGTGGAACGAAGTGCGTACGCTGCATTTCAGCGGTGAACAGGCGGTGCTGGAAGCGCTGAAAACTATTCTGGGCAAAATGCATCAGGACGCCGCACCGCCGGAATCGGTGGAAGTGTTCTGCTACAGCCAGCATTTGCGCGGTCTTATCCGCACGCGCGTTCAGCAACTGGTGTCGGAATGCATCGAACTTCGCCTTTCCAGCAAACGTCTCGAACCTGGCCGTTTTAAAGCCGTGCGCGTTGCCGGACAAACCTGGGGTCTGTTCTTCGAACGCCTGAGTGTTTCCGTACAGAAGCTGGAAAATGCCATTGAGTTCTACGGTGCGATTTCCAACAACAAACTTCACGGATTGTCGGTGAAATTGCAGACTGACCAGGCACATCTTCCGGCGGTCATTGACGGCTACGCCAGCGAAGGGATCATTCAGTTCTTCTTCGAAGACAGTTCCGACGACATCGGTTTCAACATTTACATTCTGGATGAGTCGAACCGCGTCGAGGTTTATCACCATTGTGAAGGCAGTAAAGAAGATCTGGTGCGTGACGTCAGCCGTTTCTACTCCTCCTCGCATGACCGGTTTACCTACGGCTCAAGCTTCATCAACTTTAACCTGCCGCAGTTCTACCAGATTGTGTCCCTTGATGAGCGCATTCAGGTGATCCCGTTTCGCAGCAATGCGTTATCTGTGGCCTGCGCGCCGTTGCCTGAAACTGAAGTCGAACCTTCCCGGTTGAAACAGCAATTTCAGTTGCATTAGAAAAGTTGTCCCAATCCCGGACACGCGGCAGAATATCTGGCTTTCCTTCTCTTTAAACCCTGAAAATGTGCCCGTGTGTTTTATCGATTCCTGTTGCTTTTCATGATCCACCTGCGATTATAGAGAGCTTGGTCGCATGAATTACGGGCATTCATAAAATGAAAAACGCTTTACGCTGGTCTCTGGCCGCGACGATATTATTTTCTCTCTCCGGTTGCGGACTGAAAGGGCCGTTGTATTTCCCACCACCGGAAAAATCAACCACTCAGAAAACCAGTAATGTTCCAGGTACTGCTAACGACGGTTCATCGCAGCAGAAAGGTGTATCACCAGAAGATCTCACGACTAATTCCAGAGATTAACCGGCCTGTGCCGGGGGTTCGGGCAACGCTGCCGGAGCCCTTTCCTTCAGGGATCATCGCGACTGGATTTGACCAGCGGTAAACGGAGTCAGTTATGCAGTTCTCCAAAATGCACGGCCTGGGTAACGATTTTATGGTCGTTGATGCCGTCACTCAAAATGTCTACTTCTCGCCTGAGTTGATCCGCCGTTTGTCCGACCGTCACCGTGGCGTGGGTTTTGACCAGCTGCTGGTGGTAGAGCCACCTTATGACCCCGAATTAGATTTCCACTACCGCATTTTCAATGCCGACGGCAGCGAAGTGGCGCAGTGTGGCAACGGCGCGCGTTGCTTTGCCCGATTTGTCCGCATTAAAGGTCTGACCAACAAACGCGACATTCGCGTCAGTACGCAGACTGGTCGTATGGTGCTGACGGTAACGGAAGATGAAGAAGTTCAGGTCAACATGGGCGAGCCGGTGTTCGAGCCGCAACAGGTTCCTTTCCGTGCAGTGAAACCGGAAAAGACCTATATTCTGCGTGCAGAAGAGCGCACAGTATTTTGCGGCGTCGTGTCGATGGGAAATCCGCACTGCGTATTGCAGGTCGAGGATGTATTAACGGCTGAAGTCGATATCCTCGGGCCGATGCTGGAAAGCCATGAGCGTTTCCCCGAACGCGTGAACGTCGGGTTTATGCAAATCCTCAGTCCGGAAAGCGTGAAATTACGCGTGTACGAACGCGGCGCCGGTGAAACACAGGCGTGCGGAAGTGGTGCCTGTGCCGCCGTCGCTGTAGGTATCCAGCAAGGGTTGCTTGCTGAAGACGTTCAGGTGGAACTGCCGGGAGGCAGCCTCGAAATTCGCTGGAAAGGGCCGGGTCATCCGCTGTATATGACCGGACCTGCCACTCATGTTTACGACGGATTTATTCATCTATGAACAATCTTGATGACCAGATTGAACCGGTGATAGCACTCGACGACGACAGCGTGATGCAATATCTGCTGCAAAACCCGGATTTCTTTATTCGCAATGCCCGAAGTGTCGAGCAGATGCACGTACCGCATCCGGTGAAAGGCAGTATTTCGCTGGTTGAATGGCAGCTCGGACGTCAGCGTCATCAGATTGCGCAGCTTGAAGAAGAAATTACTTTGCTGATGGAGCAGGCCTCGATCAACGAGTCGCTGTTCGGACGGATGATCGAACTGCAGGCCACGCTTGCGGCGGCCAGTAGCTTGCAGGATATGCTGAATCGTCTGCAACGCTGGGCGCGCAGCCTCGGACTGGCGGGCGCCAACGTGCGTTTGTTCAGTGAGGGCTGGCGTATCGGCGCGCCTTCCGATTTCACCCATCTGGCAGTAAGTCGCAGCGCATTTGAATCGATGCGTATTCAGCGTCTGGGCGAAACTCCGCATTACCTTGGTGGTCTGAACGGCCCGGAACTGTTGCTGTTATTACCTCAGGCCAAAGCCGTCGGTTCTGTCGCGCTTTCCCTGATGGGCGAGCAGGGTGAACTGGGTGTGCTGATTTTCAGCAGCCGTGATCCGCAACATTATCAGCCGGGAATGGGCACCGTCTTACTCAATCAGCTGGCTAAAATGTTACCCGGCCTGCTGGAACGTTGGATCGAACGGGTATGAGCCACACCGAATCGCCTCTGTATCCCGCGGTCGAGGCGTTTCTGCGTTATCTGCACGTTGAACGTCAACTCAGCCCGCTCACCACGACTAATTACAGCCGCCAGTTAGAAGCGCTGATCGCCATCTCCGGCGAGATCGGTATTTCCAACTGGCAGCAACTTGATGCACCAAAAGTTCGTATGTTACTGGCGCGCAGTAAACGCGCTGGTTTAGGACCTTCCAGTCTGGCGCTGCGCATGTCTTCACTGCGCAGTTTTCTCGACTGCTGGTGCGTCAGGGCGTATTGAGCGCCAATCCTGCCAAAGGGATTTCTACCCCGCGTTCTCCAAAGCATCTGCCAAAAAATCTTGATGTTGATGAAGTGAATAAACTTCTTGAAATCGATCTCAACGATCCGCTTTCCGTGCGCGACCGCGCGATGCTGGAAGTGATGTACGGCGGCGGACTGCGTCTTTCTGAACTGGTGGGTATCGACTGCAAGCATATCGATATGGCTTCCGGCGAAGTGCGCGTGTTGGGTAAAGGCAGCAAAGAACGCAAAGTGCCGATCGGACGCACAGCCGTCACCTGGCTGGAACACTGGCTGGAACGTCGTGGTCTGTTTAATCCGCAGGATGACGCGATGTTTTTGTCGAGCAAAGGCAGCCGTATTTCTGCGCGTAATGTTCAGAAGCGTTTTGCCGAATGGGGCGTGAAACAGGGTGTGAACAGCCATATTCATCCGCATAAACTGCGCCACTCGTTCGCCACGCACGTGCTGGAATCCAGCGGCGATTTACGCGCGGTACAGGAATTGCTGGGTCACGCGAACTTGTCCACCACGCAAATCTATACCCATCTGGACTTTCAACATCTGGCGACGGTTTACGACGCCGCGCATCCCCGCGCAAAACGAGGAAAATCATGATGAAGTTCTATCGTCCGCTGAAACGCATTGAAGCGATCACCTTCGATTTAGACGACACGCTGTATGACAATTACGATGTTATCCGTCGTACCGATTCTGAAACGCTGAAATCGATTCAGGGTTTCCATCCGGCGCTGGCCGATATGGCACCGGACACCATCCGCCTGATGCGCGCAGAATTGCTGGCAGAGGACGCGGAAATTTATCACGACGTCACCGAATGGCGTCGTCAGGCGGTATTGCTGGCGATGAAACGCGCAGGTCTGAGCGAAAGTGATGCCACGCAGGGCACGAAAGCTGCGATGGAAACCTTTGCCCTGTGGCGCAGCCGGATTTATGTTCCGGGTGAGAATCACGACGCGCTGGCCGCCCTGGCGGAACGCTGGCCTTTAGTGGCGATCACCAACGGCAATGCCGATCCGCACGCCTGTGGTCTGGCGCAATATTTCCAGTTCACCTTGCGCGCTGGCGATCACGGCCGTGCAAAACCTTACGCTGACATGTATAAAAAGGCGTCAATGAAGCTGGATATCCCGCTGGAAAACATCCTCCATGTGGGTGATGACCTGACGACGGACGTCGCGGGTTCCGTGCGTTGCGGGATGCAATCGTGCTGGATTAATTTGCGCGAAGGCGACCTGATGCACATTAAGGATGCCCGTCTGTTACCGCATATTGAGATTTCGCAGTTGGCATCGCTGACAGCATTGCTATAATCCCTTCTTAAATTACTCTGTATAAATTCACAGTAGAAAAGCATTCACCGGGTGAGTGCTTTTCTCATCCTGACAAACGGTGCCTATGGACGTTTCTGACCTGCTCGACAGCCTGAATGAAAAACAACGTGAAGCCGTGGCCGCGCCGCGCAGCAATCTGTTGGTACTGGCCGGGGCAGGCAGTGGCAAAACCCGCGTGCTGGTTCACCGCATCGCGTGGCTGCTGGCCGTCGAAAAGTGTTCGCCGTATTCCATTATGGCGGTCACCTTCACCAACAAAGCGGCGGCAGAAATGCGCCACCGTATCGACCAGCTGATCGGCACCAGTCAGGGCGGCATGTGGATTGGTACCTTCCACGGCCTCGCGCACCGTTTGCTGCGTGCGCACCATTTAGACGCGAATCTGCCGCAGGATTTCCAAATCCTCGACAGCGACGACCAGATGCGTCTGATCAAGCGTCTGATCAAAGCGTTGAACATCGACGAGAAACAGTGGCCGCCGCGTCAGGCGATGTGGTACATCAACGGCAAAAAAGATGAAGGTCTGCGCCCGCAGCACGTTGAAACTTATAACAATCCTGTCGAAGCGACCTGGTTACGCATTTATCAGGCCTATCAGGAAGCCTGCGACCGTGCCGGCCTGGTGGATTTTGCCGAGTTATTGCTGCGCGCCCACGAACTCTGGCTGAACAAGCCGCATATTTTGCAGCATTACCGCGAACGCTTTACCAACCTGATGGTGGACGAATTCCAGGACACCAACAGCATTCAGTACGCGTGGATCCGTCTGCTGGCGGGCGACAACAATAACGTGATGATCGTCGGCGACGATGACCAGTCGATTTACGGCTGGCGCGGTGCGCAGGTCGAAAACATCCAGCGTTTCCTGAAAGATTTCCCGAATGCGGAAACTATCCGTCTGGAGCAGAACTACCGTTCGACCAGCACCATTCTGAAGGCTGCTAACTCGCTGATAGAAAACAACAACGGCCGTATGGGTAAAAACCTGTGGACCGAAGACGGCGAGGGCGAACCGATTTCACTGTATTGCGCATTCAACGAACTGGATGAATCGCGCTTTGTGGTTAACCGCATCAAAACCTGGCAGGACAACGGCGGTGCGCTGAAAGATTGCGCCATTCTTTACCGCAGCAACGCCCAGTCGCGTGTGCTGGAAGAAGCCTTGTTGCAGATGGCGATGCCGTACCGTATTTACGGCGGCCAGCGGTTCTTTGACCGTCAGGAAATCAAAGATGCGTTGGCGTATCTGCGTCTGATGGCTAACCGTAATGACGATGCAGCGTTCGAGCGCGTGGTGAACACCCCGACGCGCGGCATCGGCGACCGTACGCTGGATGTGGTGCGTCAGACAGCCCGTGACCGTCAGCTGACCATGTGGCAGGCCACGCGTGCTTTGTTACAGGAAAAGGTTCTGGCAGGCCGTGCCGCGTCTGCTCTGCAACGCTTCACCGAACTGGTTGACGCACTGGCGCATGAAACCTCAGACATGCCGCTGCACGTGCAGACTGACCGCGTAATCAAAGACTCCGGCCTGTTCATCATGTATGAGCAGGAGAAGGGCGAAAAAGGCCAGGCGCGCATCGAAAACTTAGAAGAACTGGTGACGGCAACGCGTCAGTTCAGCTATCAGGACGAAGACGAAGACCTGATGCCGTTGCAGGCATTCCTGTCCCATGCCGCGCTCGAAGCAGGCGAAGGGCAGGCGGATGCCAATCAGGACGCCACGCAGCTGATGACACTGCACTCGGCCAAAGGGCTGGAGTTCCCGCAGGTGTTTATCGTCGGCATGGAAGAAGGCATGTTTCCGAGTCAGATGTCGCTGGAAGAAGGCGGGCGTCTGGAAGAAGAACGCCGTCTGGCGTACGTCGGCGTTACGCGTGCCATGCAAAAACTCACCCTCACTTACGCTGAAACCCGCCGCTTATACGGCAAAGAAGTGTCGCATCGTCCGTCACGTTTCGTTGGTGAATTACCGGAGGACTGTGTCGAAGAAGTCAGAATGCGCGCCAATGTTTCACGCCCGATGAGCAACCGCAGTGTCGGCACGCCAACCAGCGTCAGCGATACCGGCTTCAAACTCGGCCAGCGCGTCATGCATCCAAAATTCGGTGAAGGCACCATCGTTAACATGGAAGGCAGCGGCGAACACAGCCGTCTGCAGGTGGCGTTCCCGGGGGAAGGGATTAAGTGGCTGGTCGCCGCCTACGCCCGCCTCGAGGCCGTCTGATTTTTAACTCCCTCCCCTGCGAAGGGGAGGGTTGGGGTGGGGTATTAAGGTCAAAAAC
>NZ_JYDG01000078.1:0-12714 GCF_003263545.1 Rahnella sp. AN3-3W3 | reverse complement strand
CGACGCCCACGACCTTGATCATAATTTGTTTTTAAAAGCCGCTCCTTTGCAGCGGCCAACTGCAATTCCAAACTTCCCCCATTCGCTACTTCAACGCTTCATCAACTGGCGGACAGTTGCTGCTTGAGTTTGAGCGGTTGCTCAAGTATCTTGCTGGCCTTGAGCGCTTGCTCAAAATCTATCTGAGGCAATTTTTATGTTCGTCAATAACCGCTGGCTGATACTTGCGATTGTCACCAGTACACTCTTTTTGATCATCATTGATATGACCGTGCTGTACACCGCGTTACCGCGTCTGACGCAGGCGCTGGGTGCCACGGCATCGGAAAAATTATGGATAGTGAACGCCTATCCGCTGGTGGTCGCCGGTCTGTTACCGGGCGCAGGAATGCTCAGTGACCGTATCGGACACAAAAATCTTTTTTTGAGCGGGCTGCCGGTGTTTGCGCTCGCTTCCCTGTGCGCGGCGTTTTCTGCCAGCGCTGAAATGCTGATTGCCTCCCGGGTGTTCCTGGCGATTGGCGCAGCGATGATGATGCCTGCGACGCTGGCGATTGTGCGTCATGTCTTCACCAACGAACGTGAACGTGCGCTGGCGATCGGTATCTGGTCGGCGGTAGCGTCAGGTGCGGCGGCGCTCGGGCCGGTGATCGGCGGCGTGTTGCTGGAATACTTCTGGTGGGGCTCGGTGTTCCTGATCAACGTGCCGATTGTGCTGGCTGTATTCCCGTTTGCCCAGGCGCTGATCCCACGCGGTGAAGGCAATAAACAGCGTCCGTGCGATTTTACCGGTTCTGCGCTGGTGATGGCGGGGCTGGTCGGGGTGATTTACGCGCTGAAAGAGCTGAGCCAGATTAATTCGTCCTGGCTCGTGATTATGGGTTCTGCGGCCGCAGGCTTGTTGTTCCTTGGTTTATTCGTCAGAAGACAAAAACGCGCTGTACAGCCGATGATCGACTTTTCACTGTTCCGCAATCGTGCCTTTGCCTGTGGCGTGGGCGTGGCGATCACGTCAATGATTGCGCTGATCGGTATCGAACTGGTGCTGAGTCAGCGGTTGCAGCTGGTGCTCGGCCTGACGCCGTTTATGGCGGCGATGTTTATTCTGCCTATCCCGGTGGCGTCTGCACTGGCCTCGCCGCTGGCGGGTATGCTGATCCCGCGTGTCGGCGTGCGCAAAATGATGCTCGGCGGCTTCGCGATATCTGCGCTCGGCATCGTCATTCACGCACTGGTCTATGATGGCAGCGCGGTGATGCAGCTGATCAGTCTGTTTATTTTAGGTTTTGGCCTTGGCGGCGCGGTGACGGCGGCTTCCACCTCCATCATGCTTAATGCCCCTGAAGACAAGGCTGGCATGGTCGCCGCGATAGAAGATGTGTCGTGGGAAATGGGCGGCGTGCTTGGCGTCACCTTGCTGGGTGGTCTGATGACGGCCGTTTACAGCCGCAGTCTGACACTTCCGCAAGGACTGGTCAGCGGTGAAACGGCGTATGACAGTCTGGATGAAGCGTTAACCATCGCCGGTCATCTCAGCCCTGAGCATGCGTCATTGCTGACCAGCCTGGCACGAACCGCGTTTGATCAGGCGTTTCTGGCGGTACTGATTTCTGCCGCTGTGCTGGTGATTGCCAGTGTCGTAGTGCTGAAAATCGTGCTGCGTAAGTCCGTGGGCACACGCCGGGCTTCCTGATAAAATGCCGGTCTGAGCAGTTGCTCAATGCCAGCACAGGATAAATGATGAAAGAAAACCGGGAAGCGTTAAGGGCTAAGATTCTTGACGGAGCCATCAGTCTCTTTATCGAAAAGGGGATTGAGAAAGTCACGACGCGCGAGCTGACGGAGTACGTCGGGATTTCCCGCAGCCATATTTATCATTATTTTCCTGACTGGCAGACGCTGTGCATTGAAGCGCTGTCGGTAGTGATGATGGCGGAGCTGAAAGAGTTTTCCGCTGAAATCGCACTGCTGGATCCCAAAGCAAAATTGCACACGCTGGTGTGCAATTATCTGCCTGATACGCAGGGTGATATCTGGCAGTTGTACGGATCGCTTTGGCAGCTGGCGGCGCATAACGAGGCTTACGCAGAACTGGCGCGGCTGATGGTGCATAAGTGGCTGGAACTGCTGGCTGAAATTATCCGCGCCGGGATCGACAGCGGCGTGTTCCGCCCGACCGATGCCGGACGCGTTACCCGTCAGTTATCCGCCATTATGAATGGCTATTCCGATCAGCTGATCGTCATGCCTTCTGCCGAAGCCCGTCAGGAAGCGATGGATGATATTCTCGATTTTATCGGAAGGGTGCTGGAAAAATAAAAAACAGAAGGCCGCCATGATGGCGGCCTTTTTCACTCAATGACTTCTCATTCCCGCCGCGAACATCAGCAGATGAAACACCGATGCCACAACAAATAACGCCAGCACGCTGCCGCCCCAGATGACGGCCATCCAGCCGACTCGTTTTAAGAACGGGGCCTTAGTGATGTTGCTGTCATCCATTTTTCTGATGAGATTCATAATGCGATTCCTCAGTGATAACCCTGATCCGGTGTGACTTTCCCGCGGAATACGTAGTAGCTCCAGAAGGTGTACACCAGAATAATAGGGATGATGAACAGGGCGCCGACCAGAATAAAGCCCTGACTTTGCGGAGGTGACGCCGCTTCCCAGATAGAGATAGACGGCGGAATGATGTTCGGCCAGATGCTGATACCGAGTCCGGTATAGCCCAGGAACACCAGCGCCAGCGTCAGCAGGAACGGCGAGTGGTGCGCGTTTTTGCTGATGGCGCGATACATCCATGCAGAGACTAGTACTACCAGCACCGGTACCGGCAGGAACCAGTAAAGGTTAGGGCGCGAGAACCAGCGGGTGGCGATATCGCTGTGTGTCAGCGGCGTCCAAAGACTGACCGCAAGCGTCACCAGCAGGAAGACTATCAGCAGCGGTTTAGCGATGTTGTGCATCGCTTCCTGCAATTCGCCTTCGGTTTTCATAATCAGCCAGGTGCAGCCGAGCAGGGCGTAAGCCACCACCAGCGCAAAACCACAGAACAGCGTGAACGGCGTCAGCCAGTCCAGTGCGCCACCGGCATACGTGCGGTTTACCACCGGAATACCGTTGATCACCGCACCCAGCACCACGCCCTGACAGAAGGTCGCCAGCACAGAACCGCCGATAAAGGATTTGTCCCACACGTGGCGTTTGGCCGGGCTGGCTTTGAAACGAAATTCAAAGGCGACACCACGGAAAATCAGGCCGAACAGCATCAGGGTCAGCGGGATAGTCAGCGCATCCAGAATCACCGAATACGCTAGCGGGAACGCGCCATACAGCGCCGCGCCGCCGAGCACCAGCCAGGTTTCGTTGCCGTCCCAGACTGGCGCAACGGTGTTCATCATCACGTCACGGTCGTGCTCTTTTTTCACCAGCGGGAACAGCAGACCGATACCCAGGTCGAAGCCGTCCATCACCACATACATCATCACCCCGAAGATGATGATCAAAAACCAGATCAGCGGTAAGTCGATACCCATTATCAAGCTCCCTTAGTTTCGTCGGTCAGTGATTCTGAAATCGCAGACAGCGGACGCGCAGGTGTGCGGTGCTGGCCAGGACCACCGTGGTCAACGCTTTCGCCTTCGTGTGCCTGCGGCCCTTTACGGATCAGACGCATCATGTAGCCGTAACCGACACCAAACACCGAGCAGTAAATGACGATGAACAGGATCAGGCTGACGCTCATCTGCAACACGTTATGGTTAGATACCGCGTCTTTGGTGCGCAGCAGGCCATAAACCACCCACGGCTGACGCCCCATTTCGGTGGTGATCCAACCCGCCAGCAGAGCCAGCAGACCGGACGGCCCCATCAGGAAGGCAAAGCGCAGGAACGATTTAGAGGTATACATTTTGCCGCCACGACGCAGGATGAGGCTCAGCACACCCAGCAAAATCATCAGCATGCCCAGACCCGCCATGATGCGGAAGGTATAGAAGATGACGGACGAGTTAGGACGGTCTTCTTTCGGGAAGGATTTCAGCGCCGGGATCTGATGCGTCAGGCTGTGCGTCAGGATCAGGCTGCCCAGATACGGGATTTCAATCGCGTAACGGGTTTCTTCACGGTTCATGTCCGGGTAACCAATCAGCACCAGCGGGGACGGTTTGTTGTCTTTATTTTCCCAGTGGCCTTCGATGGCAGCAATTTTGGCTGGTTGGTATTTCAGGGTATTCAGACCGTGGGCATCACCCAAAAACGCCTGAATTGGCGAGACGATCAGGGCCATCCACATTGCCATCGACAACATGGTGCGGATGGCTGGCGTGTCGCGACCGCGCAGCAAATGCCACGCTGCAGCAGAACCCACGAAGAACGCAGACGCCAGGAACGCGGCGGTGGTCATGTGCATTAAGCGGAACGGGAATGACGGGTTGAAGATAATCTTCATCCAGCTGACCGGAACGACCAGATTGTTAACAATCTCGTAGCCCTGCGGGGTCTGCATCCAGCTGTTTGACGCGAGGATCCAGAACGTCGACATCAGCGTACCGAGCGCCACCATGCAGGTAGAGAAGAAGTGCAAACCAGGGCCGACGCGGTTCCAGCCGAACAACATCACGCCTAAGAAACCGGCTTCCAGGAAGAATGCGGTTAACACTTCGTAGGTCAGCAGCGGGCCGGTAATACTGCCGGCGAACGAGGAGAACATGCTCCAGTTGGTGCCGAACTGGTACGCCATCACCAGACCGGAGACCACGCCCATACCGAAGTTAACGGCAAAGATTTTCGACCAGAAATGATACAGGTCGCGGTAAGCCTCTTTTTTTGTTTTTAGCCACATCCCTTCCAGAACCGCCAGAAAACTGGCCAGCCCGATGGTGATTGCGGGAAAAATGATGTGAAAAGAGACGGTGAAGGCAAACTGGATCCGGGCCAGTTCTAGCGCATCAAGACCAAACATAACAACCTCTTTTTGTGTGTCAGATAACCCTTCCAGACGCTGGCACCGGTACGGGAACCGGTGATGTCGGACATTCGCAGGTGAAGTCTTGAATGAAAGGGCAGTACAGCTGGGGTTTCGCGAGGAATGGATTTAACCACAGCGGGAGAAGGCATTAACAGGGACGATCACGGGGGGGAATTACTGGCTGAAACACTTTCGTGTCGGGCACAGAGTGAGGCGGGAGAAAACAATTTCTGACATCAGGTGGCGTGAGAGGGATTAACCATAAAAAGAGGGTGGATATGTTGTTGCATTGATCTGGATCAAAGAGTTTTGATGTTTTCCAAATGTAATTACCCTGCATCCGGTAATGACTTTTTGTGTGCAAAATCGGTAACAAAAAGGTTAAATCTGGCAGGGCGTCAGCGCATTCTTATTTCTAATGCAATGTAAATTTATGTCATCTGTTTTGGCAAAAACCGCATCAATTCAGGTAATGGTTGTAGCATTTGTTTACATTTGTGTTGCGGGTTCATCAGGTGTTGTTGAAAAAAATGACGCCCGAAGGCGTCATGGTAATAAACGCTCTACCAGTTCGAAAAAGGCATCTTCGCCAAATGCGCCGCCCGGTCCGGTGAACGCATTGGCAGGGCGCCAGGTCCAGTGTCTGTTTTCACCTGCCTGCATAAATAGCCGGCACAAGACAGTGACACCGCCTTGCCTACACAGGCTGGCTTCCACACAGCCTGTCACTCCTTGCCCGTATAAAAATACCGGCGTGAACTTAACTTTCCGGTCTTCATACTGCAGCTGAATACCCGGCACGCTGAACGATTTTCCTCCGATCAGGCATTCAACCAGCGAGACGCTGGTGCTTTCCACCCTGATGCCGGTGTCCGTCAGCCACTCTTGCATGTTTTCCTGAAGTTCGCTCATCCGCTGGCGGAACTCGGCGATATCCGCCTGACCTTTGTTATCGAATGAGCCGCTGTGGGGGTGGCTGTCTTGCAGCTTTTTTAGAAACCGTTCTTTTGCTGACATACGTCCTCTGTAATTTAAAATGCTAAAAGTCACCCGATATTTTGATGCTGCCCGGATGCTGGTTTTTAGTGATCAGCCTGTATATTTTTATCAGCTGCATCAGGCGAAATGCTCATAAGCAATGCATACCGGTTCAGCAGCTGCGTGAACTGATTATCCGTTTGCATCACCAGCTGCGGCGAAACATCTTTATTTTGCTGTTTATCCTGCGCCAGTTTACGCAGCGATTCCTCCACCGGCGGCGAGCTGTTCAGCGCCTGCTGGATAGCAAATACGGAGGATTTCAGCTGCGAGACAGTCATGTATTTACCGCGTTGCTCATCCAGCCCGTTTAATTTATCCGCCAGTTGCTGCAACTGGGTAATGGCCTGGTTCCAGCCATCAAGGTTTTCCAGCGGGATCGCGCTGGCGTTCATCTGTAGCGACCATTTTTTTGCCAGTTGCTCAGTCGCCGGATTTTCCGGCCAGAGGATTTGCGTCTGTTTTACCAGTTGCGTTCCGGTGTTCTGCGCCCAGCGTGGGGAGATTTTTGCCAGCTGGTCGACCTGTTTTTGCATCGCTGCAATCAGCGCAGGCGCTTCTCGGTTGAGCATATCTGCCTGCTGAGATTTCAGCGTTTCAAGTGCCTGCGGGTTAAGCGGTTTCGGCAGAACCGGCAGCATTGCGGTCAGTTGCATTGCGGCTTGCGGACGATAGAACGCATGGATGCCCGCCTGAAGACCAATGCCCGCCAGCGCCGTGATCGCCACACCTGCAATAAATCCCTTCCACTGGACTATGCGTTTTACCGGCGGCGGCGGAGCGATGATGACCTGAGGCTCCGCGGGTTCAGTCTGCGCGACATACACCCATTGCTCTCTGGGCGCGTTTTGGGACTGAGTTTCTGCCTGGACTGCCGCTGCGGGTAGCATTACGGCAGCATCGGTAGCGGCGTGCATATTTTCAAGACGGACGGCGGCTCCGTGCATAAACGTGCCTAATGCGTCGAACTGGCTGGCGTGTTTCAGTTCCAGCCGTTGCAGCACATCACACAACGACGTGATCAGCTTTTCCGCCTGATAAATCGCAGGTAGATCGCGATACTCCAGCGTCATGGTGCGCAAAGATTGCTGAAGCCGCTGGCTCAAACCGGTCAGAATTTCCATCCGCGCATGAACCGGCAACGGCCACAGCGCAGGCCACTGACGGGAGATCAACGCCTCAAGGATCGCCAGACCTTCATTCAGCCCCGTCAGGCCAATAAGCTGAGTTCTGGCCTGGGTATACCACGACGCAGTTTGCAGCTCTATGCCGTTTTGCTGAAACAGGTTCAGGCACAGCTGTTCTACCTTTTTCCAGTCAACGTCCGGACGCGCCGGATGCGTCAGTTTACTCAGTTCTTCGCGTAAACCGGCGTAATCAGCCAGCGCACGCGGATCGCCACCGGTGCGCAACTGGCGTTCAATAGACATAATCGTTTTCCTTAACTGACGTAATTCTGTTGTTTCATATGACGCATCAGCACGCGGCCTTCCGGCATAAACTCTGTTCCGAAACGCACCAGCCCGAGGTCTTTCAGTTCAGCGTCGATGGCATATTCGAGGTGCCCAGGCCTGGACTGAGGCAGCAATATCACATTGATTTTTCTCAGGCGGGGTTCGTATTTGAGTAACGTGCCGGAAAGCGTGGTCAGCAGCGAGTGCGCCGTGCCGGGCATCCCTTGCAGGATTTTGCTCATGTCCGGCAAGCCGTAATCGGGCAGGTGCGTAAGCGTGCCCGCGCGACAGTTAAGAATGCGCTGCATGTTATCAAGCACAGAGAGGATCACCTGATTCTCTTCGCTGACGTTGTGCAGATCGAGGCCGCCGGCAAAGTTGCCGAGCAGCATTTCGTAAAGTGAGGGTGAGCGTGAGTTGGGCATCAGTCTTTCACCGGTTGCAGCGTCAGACCATTATTTCCAAGCTCGATAACACGCGCTTTATCCGGATCCAGTTCTTCCCTTTTCATAACCAGCCGCCACTGGTTTTTATCCATATCCGGATGACGGAATAACCCGACGACAGCGACAAATTTGGCATCCTTTTCCATTGGCATATCGAGTGACATGGCTGTGCCCGGCTTAATCACCACATTACGGCTGGCCAGCAAGTCATCTTTCAGCGCGTCATCGCCTTCTCCCGCCAGCTGCTGATAAACCGTTTTCTGGAAGTTTTTATCATCACGTAATTGATAAACGCGCACCAGCACCGGCTGTGAGGAAGAACTCGCCTCAGAGGCATCGGTATTGAGGGCTTCACGGGCAGTGAAATCCAAATGTAAGTCTTTTATTTGCTTGTAGAAAATAGATTTGGTTGCAGAGACGGTGCCGTCTGTCACTGCCTGAGTCAGCCCGCAGCCGCTCAATAACAGGACCAGTGCAGGCAGGCAGAATTTATTTTTCCAGGCGGTATTTAATAACACGTCGCGTTCCTTCTTGATGCGTTTGAGGCGCCAGTCCACAGTAGTGACCAAGCTCCACGGTAAAGTATTCAGGGATATCGTCAGATGCGCCGCCTTCTTCCAGACCCAACACACCGGTCAGCCCAAGTCTGAAAGGAACGTCACCAAGCACAGGAGCCGGTAACAGCCGGACAGGGACAGTCAGCTGGATACGGGCTTTATAACGCCAGCCGAGATAAACACGAAGTAACACCAAAAAATCAGCATAAATCGGTCCGTCGGGCAGCCATTCCTCTGCTTCATCCGCGTTTTCGGTATACAGCGAAATCAGTAACTGACTGTTGGCGTCAGTACCTTCGTCGCCCATTACGGTATCGCCATCCAGCCAGTTAGCGCCTTCACCAGCGAATGCCATCGGAGAGGTAATGGGTACTGAGCGCAGGCAATGCGGAGTCACTTCCGTGCGGGTAAATGGTGCCAGTAAACGCACCAGCGCCTGCACCCCCTCCGCCGTTCTCCCCGGCTGACGCATTACCCCGAGAAGTGCCAGAAACCTCGAGGCAGGCGTTGCGAAATGCCGTTGTGTGCCGGGAATACCCATGCCAATCAGACCCAGCAGACTTTGAGATGTACTGTCTTTACCACCTGGTTCAAACGTCGCGGGATAAGAGTATTTTCGCCAGATGCGATAAAACTGAGTCATGATGCGGTGGTTGAAAATGTCGAGGAAACCTTCGAGTACTTCATGTCCTTCACGCTGCTGGGTGATGTCGTCGATATAGGCCGTCGGCAGCGGGGCATCTACGCCGTATAACCCCATAAAGGTGGTGCGAACGGTCAGCGGCGCGTCCGGATGATGTTCATCCTTTTCCAGCGCTTTCAGCTCACTGACCGGGAAACCCATCCCAGGATGTGGCCGGAAACGCACCGGATCATCTGCCGGATTGCTGGTGCTTCCCAACTGCGGTCCATCCGGTTGGTGTTTTTCCAGAAGCTGACAGAAGCGGTAGAAGTTAATCCGACTGATGTCCCGCTCAAGCCTGGCACTTAGCCGGGAATGCGGGGCTGGTGATTCTCTTCCCATTCCAGACGTTCTCCTGTCGGTTGCAGTATCAGGGTAAGGCGGTTAAACAGATGGATATCGGTATACAGTGCGAAGAAGCGGCTGAGCATTTCGCCAAACAGGCAAATATCGCCTCTGCCGGCAAATCCATTGCTGTCGAGCGTGATTTCAATGTGTACACCGCGCAGCAGATAGCCGCGTTCAAAACGCTCGATTTCGCTGTGCCGGACATCGGCAATCGCTTCAAGACGGCGGCGGTTCATCTCACTTTCTGTCCAGTCATACAGTGCCAGCGTCCCGCGTAAGACTTCGGCGTTGTCCATCATCCACAGAAAACTGCTGCCCAGATGGCTGAGTACCCGCCAGTGAAAACGGTCACGGTTCGGTGGATAGCACGGCATGGTCGGTACGGACAAATTGCGTACGCGAACGTTCGCGCTGGTGGTTTTGACTGTGGTATCCAGTACGGTACTTTGCAGTGATTTACGCGGTAACTGGCCGTTGGTGCCGGTCAGGCTCAGGGACAAATTTTCGTTTTCCGGCACGGTATGGTTATCGAAAGCTTCGCCACCCAGCACCAGCCAGGTATCGTGCAGTCCGGACGGACCGCGCCTGACGCGGGTGTGGTAGTAATATTCCGGAGCATCGTGACGCAACATGCCACCCTTATGGCGGAAACTGGTGAAGGGCACATACACCTGATGGCCGGAATGCTTGGACGAAATAACCGAATCGACCGAGTAAATTTCGGTATAACCGTCCTGAACACGCATAGGCCGTAGCAGGTATTCTGTCTGCAACGATGACAGCGTTAAAGGGTCGGACTCCAGCGCAAAGAGGTTAATGACCGGCACACAGTTCAACCGAAGGTGCTTCTCTGAGAATGAAAAATCGTGTTCCCAGCGATTCTCCAGCACGACATCTATTTCAAACCAGCTCAGCTCAGCCGGTAAGGCAACTGTCTCCAGTCCTTTGAGCGCGACGAACATAAATTTCTCGCGGAAGGTGAAGTATTCCAGCAGTAACTGATAACCACTAAACGCACTCTCACCTTTTGGCCACAGCGTATCTGTTTCACCAAATCCCTGCGGGGCAAAGAATCCTTCCAGCGGATGACGATCGGCCTGACCGGGCAAACGTACCCAAAGTCTGGCGGTATTCAGCGTCAGAGCTTCATGCAGGGCACAGGCCAGTGGCGCATCGGCATCAAAATAGAGCGGAATATGGCTCAGATTGATTTTGCTCCAGTCTGCCAGTGCACCGCAGTTGAAACGCATTCGGATCAGCGAGCGACCATCGGGTTCGGTATCCAGCACAGCACGTTGCAGCGAAAGGGGCAGCAATTCGATGTCCTGCGTGGTGGTATAGCGGCAGCGCGTGGCCCGCTCGCCGATAGGGCGCGACAACACTTCAAATCCTTTTGTCATCACCATCCGTTCTTTCATACCCTGCCAGTCAGGGGCGAACTCCACAATCGAAAGGGAAGGGATGGTGCGCAGGTAGTGGGGCCACAGCAGACTGACTAATCCCTCGGTCAGTTCCGGCAGGTCATCATCGAGCTTTTCCCGCAGACGTCCCATCAGGAAGGCAAAACCTTCAAACAGGCGTTCCACATAAGGGTCACGGGCACCGGCTTTATCCAGATTAAGTCCGGCAGCGCGGTCAGGGTGCGCGCGGGCAAATTCTTCACCCGCCTCACGTAAATAACGCATTTCAGCGTCAAAATAACGCAGGGTTAAATCGTCCATAGTGGGTCTCAGTAAAACAAAGATGGCTAAAATTAAGAGGAGGAGCAATTCATATCGATATGATAGTTATCTTACTTTGTTGAAGATAATTAGGATCAACAGGACGCAGGTCATAAAGCCAAAACCGCAACATCATTTTTACCTTATGACACCTGCATGTCTTAATTCATTGGTTTTTACAAATTTCTTAATGTTTGTTGCAAAGTTTTTCATCTATTACAAATTTTATGGATGTACCAGGGGACCATCCAAGAGTAATGTTTTTGCATCTATGATACCCTTTATGCTCAATGTAATAGGTATATAAAACCGAGGAAGAAATAGTTGATATGAAAATAAAAGCGAATGCGTAAATAACGAACTTGTTTATTTTTCTTTGTACTTCTTCAGGGGCTAATCTTCCAGAGGTGATAACATAAAAACCTAAGATGGAAAAGGGAATTGTAATTAATGGCCCAAGGATAACCACTATGCTGAATCTGCTATATATTATTTCTGAACTAAATTCAAAATATTGGGTGCATCCAATTAATTGATAATATGAGATTATTGGTATAACAATTGCAAATATTAAAACAATTAAAAGAGCAATCAATCTTTTTTTCATGAAATTCTCGTTGATCAGTAATTTTGTGGGGCTAATTCTTTAAGGGAGGATCGTAAATATCTCATCATTTCTGATTTTATAACCTCCACACCTTTGTTTAGCATTTGATCTGCATACATTGCGCCGATGTCCCAGATGCCTTCTTCAAGTTGTCTTGCCTGCCAAACGAATTCTTGCTGAGCTGATTCTAAATGTTTGACCAGTTTGTCAGTAATGCCAAATTTATTGTCTAGTTCATTTAAGACAGCGGCTGTGATAAAACCTACAACTACAGCTGCAATTAACGGCCCTGCCACAAAAGTTGTCAGGGTTGCAGCAGCTAATTGCGTTCCCCAGGTAATGGCTGAGACAATCCCAATTTTTGCGATATCTGTGGCCAGTGAGCCTATGAATGTAGAAAGAGTAGTTTCATCATTTAAAATATAATCAAGAATTCGGTATGCTGCGGCAACATAAAATGTAATTCTGGCACCTTCTATAATTGATTTTGTAACTCCAAGCCTCCCTATTCCTAAGTCTACAATTTTAGGGTTTTTGACGGCAAAAACAGGGGCATTCAAAATCTTCCTGACACCGGGATACCCACTTATTTTAATCAGTTCAGTACCCTTGGTATTAGTAAAGTTTGTGGCTTTAATACCAAAGCTGCCCAGTTGTGAAATAATCATAGAAGTAGTGACCACGTCCTTCACATTCGTACCATAGTTAATTATGAATGTACCTGTTGCAGATTGCGTGATTGTTATCCATCCATTCTTATATGTTCCCCATGAGGTAAGTACCTCGATACACTCCTCAGGTGTTAGCAGAGCAATATCTTGATTATTTGATTGTAGCAGTGCTCTAAGTCTCATATCCGGAAAATTGTGCGTATTAATCAATGCAGTCG
>NZ_JYDG01000077.1:0-2037 GCF_003263545.1 Rahnella sp. AN3-3W3 | reverse complement strand
GCCGCCACAGTGCCTGTGAGGATCAACCCCCTGCAGCTTATGAAAGTGCCTGGTTCATGAGGCACGGAACAGTCTAGGAAACTAGGGTCTATTCATTCTTTTCACCCCAAGTGATCGCGTCACCCGCGAGCTCTTTTACTTCGGCAAATGAGCGGATCATGATGTCAGGCAGGGTGACCTTTTCATCCGGAGAGATCTTCTTAAGGTTGTTTCTTATGGCTCTACTGGCGTTCAGCTTGTCGAGAATTTCGTCGGTAAGATACATGGTAAATCCTTATTAACTGAATGGAGGGGGATAAGTGCGGGCTCTATCGTTTTTTCCTGCACGCATGTAATGCTGAGGTTACAACTCCTGCGCTTCAAACAGCGCCTTTTCCGCCTCGCGGCGGCGCACCAGTCCGGGCATTTTTTTCCGCCCGTACTGATCCAGCGCGGAAATTCTTCAGCCGCCCCGGAATAATCGCCGGCGTTGAGTTTTTTCAGCAGCGTGGAGGTGCGCAAGTCCCCGCCCCAGGTTAAACTTAAAGGATACAAGGGCATCAAACGGCTCTGGCGCATTAGCGTAGACAAGTCAGCAAAATGGTATTGCCGATTTATTAGGCAGGCAATGGGTCAGATTTCTCTGTTGGTGACAATACGCTATTGTCTGAATAATGAAGCTGGCCTTGCGTATCATGTGGATTAACTCAATGCCGGCCAGTATTTTGCGCTCGCCGAAATAATTTGAATCCCATCATTTGCCGTATCCGGCGTTTGATATTACGGCGATCCTGCTAGACCAGATTTTTCAGGTATCTATTTTGTCTGACCTTTATGCAGTCAACGGCATCGCTGCCGGTATTAAGTTCCGCAAGGACGGCTGTGTTTGCACCGCTTTTATCGATGGCCATCATTTCTGGCTCACCGTGGTGGCGAATGGCTTTTCGAAAGAAACGCAGGGCTTTAGTTTTTCAAGGCTGATGCAACACCTCCTGCCACTGGAATTTGCGAAGCTGCTAATTGGAGCATAATCGCAGAAATAACCAACGGGTCTGTGTTAATAGCAACATCTTTCAGAAAAATGGAAGGCGAATTTTTTAACTTTATAAACTCTTCCATAGTCAATTTTATTTTTTCCTAGGGAATCGGACATAGCAATATCTCTTTATAAAAAATTAAGAACATTTATTAATTTGTTTTATGGTAATCAGGCCACAAACTTTTTCGCTTAGTGAATTATTTTTATAATGACCCCTCTACATGGATTAATATTTTTGAAAAATTAATATTTAGATTATAAAAATTAGCACTCCAAAATATTTTTTGGATGGCGATGTGCTAATAATGCTTAATCTTCAAAAAAGACTATCTCAACTTTCGAATCTTTCATAATGGTTTAAAACGATCATTATCAAGCTTTATGGAAGTTTTTACCTATCAATTAAATAACAATGATCTTATTTTAGATTGATTTTGTAACGTTTTTTCATATTGGGAATCAAAATTAACCCATGAAAAACAATTCATTTACACGAAAGCAGCATTATTTGGGGAAGTCTTGTTAATGGTGAAAAAGCACGATGAAATATAAAAAAAATCGATTTTTTGCCATTTTCGGAGACCCTTTAAAAAATCTAAAATGAGTAGGCTGAATTAAATTTGCACTTGTATTAAGTTACATATAAGGATTGACTTGATTTTTTAGGTGTGCTTTCAGCTGGTAATAATATTGTGGGCAATTCCATGAAAATGCAAAAACAGTTTCAGCCACTGTGATCTTAGGAGATAGCCTGATGGAGATGGAATGAAGTTCGCTCACTTCGAAGTATATAACAATCGTGAATCTTAAAAATCCTTACCATACTAGTGATCCCGTAGCTAACGTTGTAACCGCGGTTTTCGATGTAGCGGTCACACTCGTCATCGACAGTGAAAAGCATTTTGGCGGTACAGAGTATATACATCTTTGGTGACCCTGACCCGAAATCCTGCTCCATTCAGAAACAGAATTCCGTCATGATAATGACTCCCATTGAAGTGGTTTACTGAATTTGGCCA
>NZ_JYDG01000076.1:0-18447 GCF_003263545.1 Rahnella sp. AN3-3W3 | reverse complement strand
GGCCGACGCCCACGGTCTTGACCTTAAGGCCAGTTTGGTTGGCAACCCAAAGTCTTGGCCAGTTTGGGTGGCCCCCCAAAGTCTTGGCCAGTTTGGATGGCAACCCAATGCCTAAACCTTAGTGCAATAAATTATCCAGTCTGTCGTCATCAATCCCGTCCGGCTCCAGATGCGCCGTGACATCCGCTGACTTGAACAGTTTACTTACCGCCATTTCAGCGGCATCACCAATATCGTGGCCGATATCCACCGTCAGGGCGCCATCGACCTCAACGTGAAACTCGACAAATACGCGGTCGCCGCCGTTGCGGGTGCGAATGTCATGCACGCCGCGTACACCTTCGACACTTAATACTGCCGCTTTCACACGCTTACGGTCATCGGCACTCAGTTCCCTGTCCAGCAATTGTTTCAGCGCATCTGCCGCCATACCGCGGGCGTTCCAGAGCATGTAGAAGGAAATCAGCAGTGCGCCGATGGAGTCGGAACGCGTCCAGCCGAAATAGCGTTCGAAAATCAGCGCCAGAAGAACAGCGATATTCACCGCGACATCCGTGACGTAGTGCGCGCGGTCAGCAGCAATCGCGGTCGAGCCGGTGCGTTTCACCACGTACGTTTGCATCAGCACTAAACCGGTGGCCGCCAGAGAGCTGCCAATGATGACCCAAATCCCGAGACCAAGCTGCGCCAGTGGCTCCGGATTAATGATACGTCCGATGGATTCACCGCCCAGCGCCAGCCCCGCTGCACCCAGGAGCAAGGCCTGAACAAAGGCGGCAACAGCTTCGGCTTTGCCGTGCCCGTAACGATGGCCTTTATCAGCTGGCCGTATGGCGTAACGCACACCGATTAACGTCACCATCGACGCAAGCACATCGACCAGACCGTCGGCTGCTGACGTCAGCAACGCAATCGAACCGGTGGCAGCCCACGCCCATACTTTTACGCAGACCAGAACCAGCGCCACACACAGGGAGACCAGCGAGGCAATACGTGTCAGCCCTTTATAGGACGGTGCTGGACGGCTCATGGTTTGCTCCTGCGGAGCAGATATTTTTGGGATGTGATCACAAGAATTTCCTGAAGCAAAGAATCAAATTAATTTGATAAATACAAATACCAGGTCCGCAGTATAACCCATTTCGTTATTTTAAGACCTTCCCTATGGTTTGGATCTTCGTGCTCTCACTGAGGTTTATTGACCTATATTTACTTGCATTTACATCAATACAATCTAGCTTAAAACAAGATTTCTTTGTTCCGGCGCGCGCGCACCGATAATCAGATGAGCATTATGACAAACGAAAAAAATAACCAGCCTTCCGCGTCTGAAGACGCACACTCAGAACTCGATTCCAGCCAGGTCAAATCAGGAGAAGGTTACAAGCAAGACACCAAAGACCAGAAAGGGTCAGATAAAGAGTCCGATAACGACAATCAGGACAACGATGAAAAGCGCAAAGGTCCGGGCAAGAAGCCGCTGATCATCCTCGGGATTGTCGTGGTGGTGATGGTGGTCGTGTCGCTGGTCTGGTGGCTGATGACCAAAGATCAGATCAGCACCGATGACGCCTTCACCGAAGGCGATGCCGTGACCATCGCGCCGAAAATCGCCGGTTACGTCACCAATCTGGCGGTGAAAGATAACCAGTTCGTCAAAAAAGGCGATCTGCTGGTAGAAATAGACCCGCGTGATGCCACCGCACAGCGCGATCAGGCACAGGCGCAACTCGGTCTGGCCGTCGCCCAGTTGCATCAGGCTCAGGCGCAGTACGACCTGGCGAAAGTGCAGTATCCGGCGCAGCTGGCGCAGGCTAAAGCTCAGCAAACCCGTGCGGAAGCCAATTTGCTGAATGCTACCGCTGATTTCCGCCGCCAGCGCGGTGTGGATCCACGTGCCACCACCCAACAAAATATTGATACGTCCAATGCGCAGGTGCGTTCTGCAACAGCCGATCTTGAAAATGCTAAAGCGCAGGTTCAGGTTGCCGCTCAGGTGCAGCTGAACATTCGTCAGGCTGAAACTAACGTTGAGGCACGCCAGCAACAGGTTGAGCAGGCAAAAGCTCAGCTGGAAACCGCGACGCTGAATCTTTCCTATGCGCAGGTTCGGGCACCGTTCGACGGCTATGTCACCAAACGTAATGTGCAGGTCGGCACGCTGGTTCAGGCCGGTACTTCTCTGTTCTCCGTGGTGTCGAAAGATATCTGGATCGCGGCGAACTATAAGGAATCGCAGCTCGAACGTATGCGTCCCGGCAACAAAGTGGAAATCACCGTTGATGCCTTCCCTGACATCAAACTTCACGGCCACGTTGACAGTATTCAGCAAGGCACCGGCTCGCGCTTCTCGGCCTTCCCGGCTGAAAATGCCACCGGTAACTATGTGAAAATCGTTCAGCGCGTGCCGGTGAAAATCGTCATCGACAGCGGGCTGGATGAAAATCATCACCTGCCGCTGGGTCTGTCAGTCGAACCGACGGTGACCGTCGAATGAATGAAGATCGCAGCTACTGGAAACCCAAGGCCAATCCGTGGGCAGTTGCCGCCGTTGTAACCATTGCGGTGTTCATGGAAATCCTGGACACCACCATCGTTAACGTGGCGCTGCCGCACGTCGCCGGATCGCTGTCTTCCAGTTATGACGAATCCACCTGGGTGCTGACGTCCTATCTGGTGGCGAACGGCATCGTGCTGCCGATTTCGGCGTTTCTCAGCCGCGTCATGGGGCGTAAAACTTACTTCCTGATTTGTATCGGCATGTTCACCGTCTGCTCCTTCCTGTGCGGGGTCGCCACCGAACTGTGGCAGATGATTCTGTTCCGCATCCTGCAGGGTTTTTTCGGCGGCGGTTTGCAGCCGATTCAGCAATCGGTTCTGCTTGATTACTTTAAGCCGGAAGATCGCGGCAAGGCGTTTGGTCTGTCTTCCATTGCCATCATCGTCGCACCGGTTGTCGGCCCGACGCTGGGCGGTTACATCACCGATAACTTCAGCTGGCGCTGGGTGTTTCTGATCAACATTCCGGTGGGCATTATCGCCCTGCTGGCGATTTATCAGCTGCTGGAAGACCCACCGTGGGAACGTAAGGCCAAAGGCAAGCTCAGCATCGATTACATCGGTATCGGGCTGATTGCGCTGGGCTTAGGGTGCCTGCAGGTCATGATGGACCGCGGTGAGGATGACGACTGGTTTAAATCTGGCTTTATCGTGACGTTCGCCGTGCTGGCCGCTACCGGGATTGTCGGGGCGATTTACTGGCTGCTTTACGCCAAAAAGCCGGTGGTCGATTTGCGCTGTATGAAGGATAAAAACTTCGCAGTGGCCGGTTTGCTGATGGCCGGAATGGCGATGATTCTGTACGGCAGTTCGGTGGTTATTCCGCAACTGGCGCAGCAACAGCTGGGGTACACCGCCACGCTTTCCGGGCTGGTGATGTCGCCGGGCGCGATACTGATTGTGTTGTCGATACCGCTGGTGCTGAAGCTCATGCCCATCGTGCAGACGCGTTACATCATTGCGTTTGGTTTCTTCCTGCTCGCCGCCTCGTTTATCTATTCGGCGACGCTGACGCCAGATGTCGATTTCACCACGCTGGTGATGTATCGCAGTGCGCAGTCCCTCGGCCTGGGTTTCCTGTTCGTACCGCTGACCACTATTGCGTTCATCACCATTCCGCAAAGGATGAATGCCGATGCCGCCGCGCTGTTTACCATGTTCCGTAACGTCGCGGGGTCGATTGGTATTTCGCTGGCGACCGCCGGTGTGACTGAGCGAACGCAGGCGCACAGTGCCCATATGGCGCACAACATGTCGCCGCTCAATGAACAGTTTAATCAGGCGGTCAGTAAAAGCGCTGAGGCTATTCGTGATTTCGCCCACATCGTCGGCGACCCGATGCAGCTGGCGACCGTGCGCATGTATCAGGAGATGATTTCGCAATCGCGCATTCTGGCTTACATCGATGTGTTCGGTTATTGCGCCATCGTCGCCGTTATTTTGATCCCGTTTTGTTTCCTGCTTTCGCCAGTTAAGAGCGAAGGTAATGCTGGAGCACATTAAGTTGAACAAGAAAAGCTCTACTCTGAGAATTCAGCCATCCGTGATGCCGTCCTGCTCCTCCCCCTGCGAAGGGGGAGGTCGGGAGGGGGTTATACAGACAGGCACCCGCTTCCTGACTCTTTCGACATTGACGCTGGTATTAGCAGCGTGCTCCGTTGGCCCGGATTATCAGAAGCCAAACCCGGTGACGCCGACGTCGTACTACGATATGACACAGCCGAAAGACAAAGACGGCGCGTCAATTGCGCTGCCTTCTGAGCCGAATCCGTTGTGGTGGAAAGCGTTTAACGATCCGCAGCTCGACAGTCTGATCACCCGCGCCATTGCCGGGAATATTTCCCTGCAACAGGCAGTATTGCGTATCGCCGGTGCCCGTGAGCAGGTGAAACAGGCTGAGGGCGCATGGCTGCCGTCCGTCCAGGGCAGCGCGAAAATGACGCGTCAGCAGCTCGGGCTGAAAGGTATTCTCGATTCCAGCGGCGCATCCCAGCAGCTCAACGATCTCGGTCCGCAAGCCTCCGGTGCCATTGATACCGCCACCCGGCCGGTGAACTTGTATCAGGGCAGTTTCGACGCCAGCTGGGAGCTGGATTTATTTGGCGGCACGCGTCGTCAGGTCGAAGCCGCAAACGCGCAGACTCAGTCTTCAGTCGAACAGCGAAACGATGCGCTGGTCTCGCTGCAAGCCGAAGTTGCCCGCGCTTATCTGCAACTGCGTGGCGCGCAAAGCGTGACAGCAGCCATTCAGACGCAAATCGACGTGGCGCAGCAAACTTTAGATCTGACGCAAAACCGTCAGCAGAACGGGCTGTCGCCGCAATTAGATGTAGAGAATGCCCGTGCGCAGTTAGGTTCGCTGCGCGCTCAGCTGCCGCAATATCAGGCGCAGGAACGTCAGGCGATGAACGGACTGGCGGTTTTACTCGGTCAGACACCGGGTTCGCTGGATGCCGAACTTTCCGCGCCGAAACCGATGCCTGCCCTGCCCGCAGCCGTACCGGTCGGTGTGCCGTCACAGCTGGCGCGCCGTCGCCCGGACGTGCGTAAAGCCGAAGCGGATTTACACGCGGCAACCGCCAATATCGGGGTTTCCGTCGCACAGTTATTCCCGAGTATTTCGCTGACCGGTCAGTTCGGTATGCGTAATACCGACGTGAGTTATCTCGATAACTGGAGCAGCCATTTCTACTCGTTTGGTCCTCAGATTTCCCTGCCGATTTTCCAGGGCGGACGTCTGGTGTCCAGCGTGCATCTTTCCCGTGCGCAACAGGCCAATGCGGCGCTGAATTACCGTCAGACCGTGCTGACGGCGTTGCAGGACGTCGATAATGCGCTGGTGAATTACCGCACCGATCAGGATCAGGTCAGCGGTTTAGATCAGACCACCGAAGCCTTGCAGACCGCTTTTGATCTGGCGAGCGACAGTTACCGTCAGGGGCTTTCGACGTTCATCAATGTGCTGGATGCCCAGCGCCAGCTGGCACAGGCGCATCAGCAATCCGCTGAAGCGAAAGTGAAAACCAGCACCGATTTGGTCTCGCTGTATAAAGCGCTTGGCGGCGGCTGGGAACCGTATCAGAACGTTGATTTGCCGACTTACACTGTGTTCGGTCCGGCAGCGACGCCAGATGTGAAAGTACAAAACACGTCCGGCGTGACACCGTAACGCCGGTATTAGATAAAAGGATTAATGCGAAGAGATAAAATCAGACGGCGTAGACGGGGCAGGCAATGAAAAATCTGTCAGGATAACCGTTACAAAGTGATTCATCTTTTAAGATTCCCGGTCAGCGCTTTTCTATCAGACTGCGCTATTCTGTTCAGACACTGAAATCATCCTGTCTGCGGGCAGGATTTTCGTCTGAATAACAATCGGGTAAAACAATGAACTCCATTTCCAGCGAAGATAAAAAACCCAGCTGTGATTCAGTGATCAACAGCGTGGCCTACCGCGACGGTAAGCGATTGCAGGATGTGACGGTCGAAGACATCAGCGAAGTACTAAAAGAACCAGATACGTTTGTCTGGCTGGGATTATGGCAACCTGAAGATGCCTACATGCGCAGCATTCAGGAAGAATTCGGCCTGCACGACCTGGCGATTGAAGATGCACTGACCGCCCATCAGCGCCCGAAGATCGAGCAATACGGCGAATCCCTTTTTATCGTCACGCACACTGCGCAGAAAGTAAATGAAACCATCGAGTACGGCGAGACACACCTTTTTCTTGGCAAAAACTTCCTGATCACCGTGCGTCACGGCGCGTCATCCAGTTACAAAGAAATCCGTAAACATGCAGAAGAACGCCCGGAAATGATGAGTAAAGGGCCGGCTTATGCGCTGTATTGCGTGCTCGATTCCATCGTCGATAACTATCTGGAAATTTTGCATCAGTACACCGGTCAGTTTGATGCCATCGAAAAAATGATGTTCCAGAACACTTTCAATCAGCAGGCGGTACAACAGGTGTACAGCCTGCGACGCGATCTGTTGTCACTGCGCAACGCCGCCGTGCCGATGGAAGATATCTGTAATCAGCTCAGCCATCATTATGAAGAACTGATGCCCAAAAGCCTGCGCGCTTATATCCGCGACGTACAGGACCATGCCAATCAGGTGGTCCGCACCACCGACGACGTGCGCGAAATGCTGTCCAACGCCATGCATGTCAATCTGGCACTGGTGTCCGTACATCAGAATGAAGTGGTGCAACGCCTGGCAGGCTGGGGCGCGATCCTGGCAATTCCGACGGTGATTTTCAGTCTGTACGGTATGAACTTTAAAAATATGCCGGAGCTGGATGACTGGTGGGGATATCCGCTGACACTCGGCGTGACCGTGGTTGGTTGCGGATGGCTTTACTGGAAACTGAAAAAATCCGGCTGGCTTTAAAATCAAGACCTTGGGCTCGCCTCCCACACCCACAAAACCTTGGGTTGCCACCCAAACTGGCCTCAAGGGGCGCCTGTCGCCGCACCCCTTGAGAATCCCGGGCTCTTTTACTGCGCGCTTCGCTCGCTGGCCATGTTTCAGGTACCTCTGTTACAGGCTGGAAATCTTGCCGCTGCGCGGTGCCTTCATTTCGGGATTGCAGCCTATGGTCTGCAACCTCTCATTCAGCAAGCTTTCTGAATCGCCCGCACGATCTTAAATTCAAAGACAGACTGTTTTTCATCTTTTAGAAAAGTTGATTGGCGTGATCAAAATTCAGCTGAACGGAGCGGCTTCGAGACCATAGGCTCGAAGACCGAGAGAAGGCAGTGCGAAGCACCTGGATTTGCGCCACTCACCAATGCACCAGAACATGTCCGTCATACCTGCGACAGCGCGCAGTTAAAAAAGCGCGGAGTCCAGAGGCCCGCGCGTTACCGGGTCTCTGGTCGGTGTGGGCCGACGCCCACGACCTTGAAGTTGAAGTTGAAGTTGAAGTTGAAGTTGAAGTTAAAACGGCATGTGGGACCGTAATCCCACCCCCATTACTCTTCCACCGGAGCAACCCTCTCTGCCGGTTTCTCCAAAATCATCGTCTGCGTCTGACTCAAACTGATCCCCGCTGCCCGCAGCATTTTGAGGATTTCGTACAGCAAATCGCTGCGCGTGCCGCTGACCATGCGCGGGCTGTTCACATAGCCGGTCACGCTCAGCACAATCCCGGTCGGGCCCAGTTCTTTGAAACTTACCGAGGCCGGTGGATTTTCCAGAATAGATTCGTGCAGGTTGTAGGCTTCCAGCAGCAAGGTCTTAACCTGTTCAGGATCGATATCCAGCGGGAATGTCAGTGCGATAGTTGCCACGCCCTGCGCGTTGCCCATGGTGGCGTTACGCACGTTCTGCGATATGAGCTGGGAGTTCGGTACAATCACGGTGGATTTATCACTCAGCTGAATTTCAGTAGCGCGGACATTAATACGACGGATGTCCCCTTCTACACCGCTGATGCTGATCAAATCCCCCACTTTCACCGGACGCTCTGTCAGCAGGATCAGACCGGAGATAAAGTTCTTCACAATTTCCTGCAAACCGAAACCGATACCGACCGACAAGGCGCTGACGATCCACGCCAGTTTGTTCCACTCAATGCCCAGCGACGACAGCGTCAGCAGGATGATCAGCACATAACCCACGTTGGTGAACAGCGTCACCAGCGAGGCGCGCATTCCGCGATCCATCATGGTTTTCGGCAGGAAATCATTATCCAGCCAGCGGCGTGCGGAGCGCAGAATATACCAGCCGACCACCAGACACAGCACCGCGTTAACCGCGTGCGCTGGAATGATGTTCATGCTTTCGAGGCCTTTTCCGCCCCAGATATCGACCACTTTTGCCAGCAATTCCAGCGGCGTCGTGGTGCCGAACGTACCGTTAAGCAGCGCAATCGCGGCCATCAGCAGCAGCGCGGTTTTACCGATTGCCGAGAATAATGTGGCAGCCAGAGACAGATGGCGGTCATTGACGCTCAGCGTGCCTTTGAGGATTTTGCCGCTGTGCGTGGTCGGCGAAAATACGCTTTCGCAGAGATCAACAACGAAGTGGATCAGCAGGTACAGGCAGCTGACCACCAGACCAATCCACAGCAGTTCGAAGGTCACGAAACGCGCCAGCGGGATGTAACCGATCAGCAACGCCATCAGAATGACAAAAGCGGTCAGGCTGATCACCAGGTGGATAAGCCCCGCCAGCGTGGATCGCGCTTCGGTCTGCTCGCCTTCTGCCTTCATTCTGCGGCGCATACGGTTGACGCGAACCGGTGCAATCAGGCAGTTGAGCGCCACCAGTAACGCCGCTAATCCGTTGCCGAATAAGGTGGCGGAGACGCTTGCACCGACCAGGTTATTCAGTTGTTCAATAATGCCGAACAGGAAAATAAAGCCCGCCAGCAGAACCGGGAATGACGCCAGCGTTTTCGCCAGCGGATCCGCAATTCCCGGCAGACGCCATGACGGATGGTTATTGGAAAGTAACGCAATACCCAGCCCGGCGATCACCGCAGAGAAATAGGTCAGTTCAACCAGTTGTTCGGCGAATTCTGTCACCCACGGCGACGTATCCGGCAATCGGGTGAAAATATAGCCCAGCAACTGGACGCTGATGCCCAGCGTTAACGTGGTGCTCAGCGTGGTGAAACAGGCCAGGAAACTGCGACGAAAGCGTCCCTGCGGCAGCCAGCGCGGCAGGATCCAGTTCATCGGTTTGTCCAGCACGCGGCGGCCAAACACACCAATCACCAGTGCCAGGAACAGATAAATGCCGGTGCCGACGCGCCAGTCATCACTCCACGCCTGCGTCCAGGCATCTTTAACCTGCGAACCAAAATCATCAAAACGTGCCGCATCATCATCGTTTGGCGTAATCAGCGGTGCCCAGAAATTGCTGCCAAGAATGCTGCCGGTATTGAGCGCAATCTGGGTTTTCAGTGCGTCACGACGTAAGCCAGCGATTTGCGAAGACAGATTTTGTGCGCCAACGGCAATCGCTTTGGTCTGCTCGAGTTGTGTGGTCATCAGCGTTTTGCTGGCGTTAAGCTTATTACGCTGGCTGATCACCTGAGGAGTTTCAGTGAGCGTGCCCGGCGCAGGTGCCGGGCCAAGAACGTCCAGCTGTGCCTGCACCTGCGCCAGCTGAGGGGTCAGCGCGGCAGTCAGCTTGTCGGCATCTTCTGCCAGTTTCTGTGCGGCATCGGTCAGGCCGGTGTATTTCTTATCTGTTTTCGCCGATGAAACCTGCTGTTTCAGCTGATCCAGACGCTTTTGTAACGCCGGTAAGGCGGTGGTGACATTCACTTTTACCGGTTGTTCTGCTGTGTCAGGCTGACCGGTACTGTCGTCCGCGTAACTCAGTACAGGCGTCAGGAATAAACATGACAACAATGCCAGCAGCAGCGGCACTCTTAACATTTTTTGCATAGAAGGATGATTCCGGGAGCTCGAAAAATTATTTTTTTAGAAAAGCGGGAGAAGAATACTCTTTCTTATTAAGAAGAATAGTAGGGATTGTCTGTTTGTTTCACTGTCTGAAAACGGACAGCCCGCAGAAAGGGCTGCCCTTGATCAGATTAGTCGTTTTTACCCAGCATCTGGCGGAGGATCGCAGCGGAATACGCCGGTTGCAGTGCCAGAATGCCTGAATACAGACTGATGGAAATTTCACAGACTTTTTCGCGATCGACATCCGGTTTGGTCAGGTCGCTGAACATCTGCAATTGCTCGCCGTACATATTCGCCAGCGCCTCGCGCACCGGCGCCATCATCTGGACCACTTTTTCAGTGCTGACGGCCTGAGGCTGCGTGGTCTGCCCGCTGCCGGTCGCCAGCAGTAAATCATTCATGGTGTTGAGATCTTTCTGGAACAATGCCGGAGGCAGAACCTCCGCAGTATTAATCCCGCCGCTGACCTGCGGGTAAAGGAATTTGAAGCAGCTGCCGTCTTTGCGCGCCTGCAACGTCTGCATTTCTTCCAGATTGACCTGCATCGCCTCGTTCACATTGGCGTCCGGCGCATGGGTGATACGCTGCGAGAGCAGAACGGACACCATCGGTTTCACGGTGTCGATCGCGTCCTGCTGCGTTTTGCCCTCTTTCTTCATGTTCAGAATATTGCTGCGGATTTGCGCGTAAAGCGCCGGTTCCTGCATTTTGATGGTGTTATACAGCGGCAGGGCTTCCAGCGCCTGGTCGATCTTCTGCTCTTCGCTGTTGCCTGCCAGACGCGGTTTGATCACCCCGCCCCATAAAATATTGCCGCCGACAATCAGCACCAGAAATAAAACGACCGCCGGGATGCGCCCGATTTTGCCTTTTTTGTGTAACGCGCCGAGCAGCGAGCCAACCACCACGCCGCTGATGCCCCACACCATCACTTCTGTCCAGTTCATAATCCGTTGCCTTCAGAAAAATTTAGTGACTTCCAATTTGTGCGACCGCATCACGGCTGGCGTCAATACGCGCCTGCCCGTGCAGTTCTGTCAGTTTGCCCGTCCGCATTTCCAGCAGGCGGTCAGCGTGTTCAAAATAGTGATCATCGTGACTGATTGCCAGCACGGTTTTGCCCATATCACGCAATTGTGGCAACAGCTCACGGTAGAACGTCCGGCGGAACTGCGGATCCTGATCGGCTGCCCATTCGTCGAGCAGCAGGAAGTCTCGCCCTTCTGCCGCCGCCAGCAGCAACGCCACGCGCTTACGTTGCCCCTGTGACAGTTGCAGGTTAGTGACTTCGTTGCCGCTGAACTGGAGTTTTTCTTTCATTTTCAGTCGTTGCAGCCAGTCTTCTACGACCAGCGGATCCGGCTGTCCGCCTTGCGGGCCAATCAGCTGTCCAAACAGATAGAAATCAGTAAAGACTGCCGAGAAGATCTGCCGATACTGTTCAGCATTTTCTGCCGTAACTGGCACGCCATCGAGCAGGATCTGCCCGGAACGCGGCTGATACAGGCCAGTCAGCAACATCGCCATGGTGGATTTTCCGCTGCCGTTGCCGCCAATCAGAAAGACCAGTTCGCCGCGGGTAATGGTCAGATTCAACGGACCTACGCCAAAACCGGCGCCCTCTGATTTGCCTTCATAACTGAACACCAGGTCGCGTAATTCCAGCGTCTGCCACTGTTTTGCAGCAATGGCTGGCGTAAACGCCTCATTATATTCCGCCAGTTTCAGCGATTTCAGTTTGCCAAACGCCACCTGCGCGCTGAGCAGCGTCGGCAGTGCGCCGACCGCCTGCAACATCGGTGTACGCAGGAATAACAACGTCAGGGAATAGGTCGCCGCCACTTCGGTATTGGACCACCCCATGCCGTTGGCCATGAAGAACACCAGGCCGATTGCGCCCAGCATCATGATATTCGACCAGTTCACGGCGCTCAGATGGAAAGTATCTGCGCGGATAATGTGGTGGCGATACTCTTCAGCATCTTTGCGGTAAACCTCATCGAACAGATGACGCGCCCGCTCGCGGTTCAGCGCCAGCTCTTTGCGCCCTTCAATCACTTTCTGGTAATCGGTTTGCAGTTTGTCTTCCGCCTCGCGCACTTTCGCCAGATGGCGGTAAACGTGAGACACCAGCTTAAAGCCGCCAAAGATAGTGATCACCAGCCAGATAACCGTCACCAGCAACATTTCCGGCGACAACCACGCCAGATATCCGGCGCAACCAATGGTCAGGATAATCCCCTGCACCAGTTCCGGCAGACGCACGAACGCCAGTGTGATATTGCGGATGTCACTGCCAAGGCTCGCAAGCAGTTGTGCATTACCGATCTGCTCGATACGCTCAATATCAGTGTCTAAAATACGTTTGATGAATTGTCCGCGCAGGCGGTAAATAAAATGGTGCCCCAGCACGGTCAGGGCCAGCTGGGAGCCCAGCGTCACGGCCATCAGCAGCAGTAACAGCCCGAGAAATTCCGGCAGAACGATTAGAGAAGCCTGTGTGGTTTGAATCAGTTTCAGATTGATAAACGCGATCAGGCCAATGCCCAGGACGCGCTGAGCAAACTCAGCGCCATCACCCCTAAAAACGGCCAACGGTATTGCTTAAAAACAACGCGTAACAACTCCATGAATTTTTCTCGTTCTGAATGCAGGAAAATGATGCTGCACGCAGTTTAATGACACATCTTGTCATATCAAGAACAATTCTCATTTTCCCGGTCATCCGGTCGGATCACCATGCGCTCAAACTTGCCCGCCACCACCAGATAGCCAAACATGCCGAGCAAACCGTGTGCGCCAACAAACCACAACGCGAGGTTAAAGGAGCCGGTCGCTGCCACGATATAGCCGATCACTACCGGCGTAATAATCCCGGCCACATTGCCCAGACAGTTGAACACCCCGCCACTCAGGCCGATCATTTTCTCCGGTGCCGTATCGGACATCACCGCCCAGCCAATCGCTGATAAACCTTTGCCAAAGAACGCCAGCGTCATCAGCGCAATCACCGCCGCATCAGTGGAAACAAAGTTCGCCATCGCCAGCATGGCGGCGAAAAACATACCGAGTACAAACGGTGTTTTACGCGCTTTTGACGGACTGACGCCGCGGCGGATCATGTAATCCGACATCACACCGCCCAGCACACCGCCGGTAAAGCCGCAAATCGCCGGTAACGCGACCACCCAGCCAGCCTGCATGACCGTCATCCCACGCCCTTTGATCAGGTAAATCGGGAACCAGGTCATAAAGAAGTAACTCATCGAGGTAATGCAGTACTGACCAATATAAATGCCCCACAGCGTGCGACTCTGGAACAGTTGCATCACTTCGCGGAAGGTGAATTTCTGGCGCGAAGCACGGCGGTTAAGTTCGAGATCGACCAGCGCACCGTTGGCGCGGATGTGTTCGAGTTCGGCAGGTTTGATGTGCGGACTGCTGTGCGGTTCTTTATAAAAGGCGAACCATAAAATCCCGGCGAACAGCCCGACCGCGCCCATCCACAAGAACACATGTTCCCAGCCGAGCGCGTGAGTCAGCCACGCCATGATCGGGGTGAATACGCCAATCGCCATGTACTGCGCGGAGTTAAACAGTGATGTCGCCGTGCCGCGTTCATTGGTGGGGAACCAGCAGGCGACAATGCGTGCATTAGCGGGAAATGCCGGAGACTCCACCAGACCGAGCATAAAGCGCAGGAAGAACAGCATGATAGCCGCCGAAATCCCGCTGACGCCGAACCAGCCGACAGTACCCTGTAACATCGTAAACACTGACCACAGTATCAGGCTGCAACCATAGACCCGCCGTGCGCCGAATTTATCCAGCAGCCAGCCACCGGGGATTTGCCCGATCATATATGCCCAGGCAAACGCCGAAAAAACCATCCCGAGCATCACCGGATCGAGGCTCAGCACCCGCGACACTTCCGTACCGGCAATCGACAGCGTGGCGCGGTCGGCGTAGTTAATCACCGTGATGGCAAAAATCATTCCGAGGACCACGTAACGGAAATGACCCGGTTTCACCGCCTCTGCTGCCGATTCGCGGACCAGCGGTTTGGCGTTATCTGACACATCTGTAGGGGACGTCATGTTTTCTCTCCAGACTTATGAGTGCATTCCTTGCTTTTTGTGACCGGTGACACAGTTTTTGCCGTTCCGGCCACGCCATTCAGATCTAAAAAATCCAAATTAATTAACAGAGTAGAAACATTTAACGATACGGTCTAAGTTAAAAAGACAATGGAACAAGTCAAAAATTGAATGATTGAATTAAACCAGTTGCGCTGTTTTGTGGCGGTCGCGGAGGAATTACATTTCGGACGCGCGGCGAAAAGATTGTTTATGACGCAGCCTCCGCTGAGCCGTCAGATCCAGTTACTCGAACATGCGCTTGGCGCGTGTTTGCTGGAAAGAACCAACCGGCACGTCAGTCTGACGGCCTCGGGAAAGACGTTTTTGCGCGATGCAAAACTGATCCTTGAGTTCACCGGACAGGCGCAGGAAACGGTAAAACGCGTCGAGAAAGGGGAAATCGGGAGGCTGATGCTGGGGTTCACTGCCGTCAGCGGCTACTGGCAAATTCCGCAGATTATTGCGCTGGCGGCGCAGGAACTGCCGGAAATTACGCTGGTGCTCAAAGAGATGGTGTCTTCCGCGCAGCTTCAGGCGCTGGCGGCGCGCACGCTGGATATCGGCTTTGTGCGCCAGCCGGTGGCGCTATTTCCCCTCGCCTATCAGTGTGTGCTGCGCGAGCCGTTATGCGTGGCGCTTCCCGCTGCCTCCGTTCTGGCGGCGAAACCGCGTATCCGTCTGCGCGACTTTGCTGGTCAGCCGTTCATTATGTATTCCGCCACTGAAGGCAAATACTTTTACGACTGTGTAGCCGGGTTGTTTGCCCAGGCTAACGTCGTGCCACATTACGTGCAACATTGCAGCCAGACCCACACCATTCTCGGGCTGGTACGCGCCGGTCTCGGGCTGGCGATTGTGCCGGATAGCGCCCGTCAGCTGGGCTTTCCTGATATTGAGTTCCGCCCGCTCAGCCACCCCGATGCCTTTGCTGAAATCTACATGGCCTGGCGGCAGGACGGCGAAACTCCGGCGCTGGCCGCTTTCCGGCAACTGGTGACGGCGCGCAGCACCGCAAATGGCGCTATCGCAAGAAAAAAGCTGACAGGCCGCCGCACGCTTCCTAAACTGAGGTAATGGATAAAGAACAAGAACTTCGCCGAAGTAAACGTAACGCGCTGGGGCTGCTGCTGATTGCCGCCGCCCTGTTTGTCATCACCCTTTTCCTGCCACCCAACTTCTGGGTTTCCGGGCTGAAAGCCATTTCCGAGGCCGCCATGGTCGGCGCAATGGCTGACTGGTTTGCGGTCGTGGCACTGTTTCGCCGTGTGCCGGTGCCGTTCGTCGCCTCACATACGGCGATCATCCCTAAAAACAAAGACAAAATTGCCGATAATCTGGCGGTCTTCGTGCAGGAGAAATTCCTCGCGCCCGCGACCCTTATCATGCTTATCCGTCAGCATGACCCCGCACGGATGCTGACCGACTGGCTGAATGCGCCCGATAACGCGCAGCGTTTTGCGAAATATGCCGTGAAGATGATCCGCGGATTTCTGGATGTCACCGACGATCAGCGTATCGCCCAGCTTATGCGCCGTGCGCTGTATCGGGTGATCGACAAGATTGATCTGTCAGCCTCAATGGCCACCCTGCTGGAAAGCCTGACTAAAAACGGACGCCATCAGGAGCTGCTTGATCAGGCGATGGATCAGCTGGAAATCTTGCTGGCAAAAGACAGCACGCGGCAGTTTATTTCCGCGCAGATTGTCGGCTGGATGAAACGGGAACATCCGCTGACCGCCAAACTGCTGCCGACCGGCTGGCTGGGACGCAACGGCGCGGACTTAGTGTCCAATGCAGTGAATTCAGTGCTCGACGATATGGGCAATGATAAAACCCACGCCTTCCGTAAAGGGTTTGACCGCTCGGTGCAGAACTTTATCTGGAAGCTGCAAAATGACCCCGCGACGGCGCAGAAAGCCGAAGACATCAAGCAATACCTGAAGGATGACGAGAAGCTTAACGCGTACGTGTTGCAGCTGTGGGGCGATATGCGTAACTGGCTGAAAGACGATTTAGAAAGCGAAGATTCACGGGTGTTCGCTAAAGTCACCGAATCCGGGCAATGGCTGGGCAATGCGCTGGCACAAGATGAAAAGCTGCGCCTCTCGCTGAATCAGCAGATGGAAACTATTGCGGAGAAAGTCGCACCGGAGTTTGCCGAATTCCTGACGCGTCATATCAGTGACACGGTAAAAGGCTGGGATCCGCGTGATATGTCACGGCAAATTGAGCTGAACATCGGCAAGGATTTGCAGTTTATCCGCATCAACGGCACGCTGGTCGGCGCCTTTATCGGTCTTGCGCTGTATCTGCTTTCGCAACTGCCAGTGGCAATCCCGTGGGTGATGGCGCGGATTTAAGGACTCCTCACCGGACAACAAACGGGTCTGATTATTTCGGGCCCGTTCATATTACTCTTCCGGATATTCCACATCGTTTTCAGCTGATTTCACCGCAAATCGGGTAAGTAAAAAACCTAATGCCAGGGTAATAACAAGCATTATCGCGATAAAGATAATGACTGCCCAACTCTCTGGCACACCGAAATAAACTCCCCAGCTAAAAACGAATGCGATTATTGCCATCACAAGGGCCGGAAAAGACCACAGTAACGGCATAGCCACATAATCCCCTTCGGGGACTTTTAACGCTGCAGGCTGTGCTGCCGATAATACCGTTAAGGCAGGTTTACCCTTTTCTGATGCTGCAATAAGCTGCGCTCCCTGCGCATACCTCACGGCATCAGTAGCAATGCCCAGGGCAAGCCACCTGTAGCCTGGGGTGTATTCACCAAAAGCCAGTTCCAGATCGATTCTGTCCGCTGCTGCTTTGCATTCATTCAATGCGTGAAAAAGTGGATACTTTTCCGTTTGTGCTAATCCGGTATACCAGAGTGTTTTGGGGATTATTGTTTGCTCCGCCGCCAGATACACCGGGACCGAGTCCGTCAGATCCGTATCGCCTGTTAATGGCTGGTAAAGATAAACAGGTTTGGGCTTTTCATTTAACGGATATTCTTTGCAAATAAATACGGCTGTGGCACTTTCCATGCTTTTCACCGTTTCATCATTGTAGAGATCGGCAATGATGAATAAACGACTAAATTGCCACTGATTACCCGACTCTTCGATCATTGCTGACAGCACGCCATAATCCGGGCATTCAGATAACTGCGTTATTTCATTTTTAATCCTGAGACCATGACTATCCAGTACCCGGCGTATTTCTTCGGTTGTCGAATTATCACCTTCACGTAACCAATAAAAAACCTCTGCTTCAGGGTGGTTTCTTATTTTATCCGCCAAAGGAGTAATAAGCTGATTAAAAATATACTGAGATTTTGTTTCCTCAAAGTCTTCCCTCATTTTTATTCTCAGCGGGGTTTTCGGCGCGAGTGGAAACTGCCCCTCAAGTTTAAGTAATTGCAGAGCAAGATTATCTACCGGAGAAATGGTGGAACAGCCAGCAATAACAAGGTGTTTATGGGCAAACTTTTTCAGATAATAACGGTCCCACTCCACACACTGCCTTTTAACGTCATGATAATAGTCTTCAACTGCGCGAAACATACCGACGTAGCATAAGCCTGATGTAATTATGAGAAAAGGTCCCATAACTGACTGGAGAAAAAACATGGTTTCAACGGATTTATTATCAGGCCAGGACAAAGCCCTTATCACTACCGCTATAGCGATCACCACAAGATATACCAGTAAGATAGCGAGCCAGGGGAAACGAAAGTTTTCTCTCTTTTTAAGGGGTGGATATAGTTTCCATGGACTCATTTACAGGCTCCGGCAATTTGCAGGGTGGTTTTAATCGCGCAACCACAGGCTGCCGTGCAACCATCTACCACAACGCCACGCCCGTTCATCGTCCAGGTTTCACAACACCCGGTGATTGGAAATATCCCTTTGTGGGCCAGACAGATGACCGTGTCGCCTTTGAGCGCAACCGCGATGCCCATAAACGGCGATCCGGAGGCCTGATTAACATATCCCCCGTTGACCAGAGGATCGTTCAAACGAATAACACCTTTCATACTATTTCCCCGCATCCATATTGCAGCGCATATGATCCCATCCCTGATAGTTCTTCACCTCCGGGACTTTATCCGGCAAATTAAACCATTCAGACCTGAATTGATTAGTTGAATGCTCAAGCCCTCTTTTGGTCATATACACCATGCCCCATGACCATCCCGGCGCGCGCGCTTCCAGCGTTTGCACAGTGCCATCTTCAACGGTATAGGTAATACCTGGCCCGCCAGGAAGGATGCGCGGGTCATCAAATCCTTTGGATGACATATAGAGGCTTTTTTT
>NZ_JYDG01000075.1:0-3050 GCF_003263545.1 Rahnella sp. AN3-3W3 | reverse complement strand
TTTGATGCCTGGCAGTTCCCTACTCTCGCATGGGGAGACCCCACACTACCATCGGCGCTACGGCGTTTCACTTCTGAGTTCGGCATGGGGTCAGGTGGGACCACCGCGCTACTGCCGCCAGGCAAATTCTGTTTCATCCATACCGCATCATGTCATGATTTCTCACACACTCCGCCATACGAACCAATCTCGGAACAATCAGCTGAAAATCTACTTCAAGTCTCTAAAAACACCTTTGGTGTTGTAAGGTTAAGCCTCTCGGGTCATTAGTACTGGTTAGCTCAATGCATCGCTGCACTTACACACCCAGCCTATCAACGTCTTAGTCTTAAACGTCCCTTCAGGTGGCTTAAAGCCACAGGGAAGACTCATCTCGAGGCAAGTTTCGCGCTTAGATGCTTTCAGCGCTTATCTTTTCCGCATTTAGCTACCGGGCAATGCCATTGGCATGACAACCCGAACACCAGTGATGCGTCCACTCCGGTCCTCTCGTACTAGGAGCAGCCCCTCTCAATCTTCCAACGCCCACGGCAGATAGGGACCGAACTGTCTCACGACGTTCTAAACCCAGCTCGCGTACCACTTTAAATGGCGAACAGCCATACCCTTGGGACCTACTTCAGCCCCAGGATGTGATGAGCCGACATCGAGGTGCCAAACACCGCCGTCGATATGAACTCTTGGGCGGTATCAGCCTGTTATCCCCGGAGTACCTTTTATCCGTTGAGCGATGGCCCTTCCATTCAGAACCACCGGATCACTATGACCTACTTTCGTACCTGCTCGAGCCGTCACTCTCGCAGTCAAGCTAGCTTATGCCATTGCACTAACCTCACGATGTCCGACCGTGATTAGCTAACCTTCGTGCTCCTCCGTTACTCTTTAGGAGGAGACCGCCCCAGTCAAACTACCCACCAGACACTGTCCTCACCCCGGATTACGGGGCCGAGTTAGAACATCAAACATTAAAGGGTGGTATTTCAAGGTTGGCTCCACGCAGACTGGCGTCCACGCTTCAAAGCCTCCCACCTATCCTACACATCAAGGCTCAATGTTCAGTGTCAAGCTATAGTAAAGGTTCACGGGGTCTTTCCGTCTTGCCGCGGGTACACTGCATCTTCACAGCGAGTTCAATTTCACTGAGTCTCGGGTGGAGACAGCCTGGCCATCATTACGCCATTCGTGCAGGTCGGAACTTACCCGACAAGGAATTTCGCTACCTTAGGACCGTTATAGTTACGGCCGCCGTTTACCGGGGCTTCGATCAAGAGCTTCTCCTTGCGGATAACCCCATCAATTAACCTTCCGGCACCGGGCAGGCGTCACACCGTATACGTCCACTTTCGTGTTTGCACAGTGCTGTGTTTTTATTAAACAGTTGCAGCCAGCTGGTATCTTCGACTGGCTTCAGCTCCGGGAGCAAGTCCCTTCACCTACGCGCCAGCGTGCCTTCTCCCGAAGTTACGGCACCATTTTGCCTAGTTCCTTCACCCGAGTTCTCTCAAGCGCCTGAGTATTCTCTACCTGACCACCTGTGTCGGTTTGGGGTACGATTTCGTGTTACCTGGAGCTTAGAGGCTTTTCCTGGAAGCTTGGCATCAACTACTTCACCACCGTAGTGGCTCGTTATCACGCCTCAGGGTTGATATGCGACCGGATTTACCAAATCACACCCCCTACACGCTTGAACCGGGACAACCGTCGCCCGGCTAGCCTAGCCTTCTCCGTCCCCCCTTCGCAGTAACACCAAGTGCTGGAATATTAACCAGCTTCCCATCGACTACGCTTTTCAGCCTCGCCTTAGGGGTCGACTCACCCTGCCCCGATTAACGTTGGACAGGAACCCTTGGTCTTCCGGCGTGCGGGTTTTTCACCCGCATTATCGTTACTTATGTCAGCATTCGCACTTCTGATACCTCCAGCAAACCTCACAGTTCACCTTCGACGGCTTACAGAACGCTCCCCTACCCAACAACGCATAAGCGTCGCTGCCGCAGCTTCGGTGCATGGTTTAGCCCCGTTACATCTTCCGCGCAGGCCGACTCGACCAGTGAGCTATTACGCTTTCTTTAAATGATGGCTGCTTCTAAGCCAACATCCTGGCTGTCTATGCCTTCCCACATCGTTTCCCACTTAACCATGACTTTGGGACCTTAGCTGGCGGTCTGGGTTGTTTCCCTCTTCACGACGGACGTTAGCACCCGCCGTGTGTCTCCCGTGATAACATTCTTCGGTATTCGTAGTTTGCATCGAGTTGGTAAGCCGGGATGGCCCCCTAGTCGAAACAGTGCTCTACCCCCGAAGATGAGTTCACGAGGCGCTACCTAAATAGCTTTCGGGGAGAACCAGCTATCTCCCGGTTTGATTGGCCTTTCACCCCCAGCCACAAGTCATCCGCTAATTTTTCAACATTAGTCGGTTCGGTCCTCCAGTTAGTGTTACCCAACCTTCAACCTGCCCATGGCTAGATCACCGGGTTTCGGGTCTATACCTTGCAACTTGACGCCCAGTTAAGACTCGGTTTCCCTACGGCTCCCCTATTCGGTTAACCTTGCTACAAAATATAAGTCGCTGACCCATTATACAAAAGGTACGCAGTCACCCAACAAAGTAGGCTCCCACTGCTTGTACGTACACGGTTTCAGGTTCTATTTCACTCCCCTCGCCGGGGTTCTTTTCGCCTTTCCCTCACGGTACTGGTTCACTATCGGTCAGTCAGGAGTATTTAGCCTTGGAGGATGGTCCCCCCATATTCAGACAGGATGTCACGTGTCCCGCCCTACTCATCGAACTCACAACGTATGCATTTTTGTGTACGGGACTATCACCCTATACTGTGCGACTTTCCAGACGCTTCCACTAACACATTCGCTGATTCTGGTTCTGGGCTCTTCCCCGTTCGCTCGCCGCTACTGGGGGAATCTCGGTTGATTTCTTTTCCTCGGGGTACTTAGATGTTTCAGTTCCCCCGGTTCGCCTCATTACACTATGTATTCATGTAATGATAATGTGTCGAAACACACTGGGTTTCCCCATTCGGGTATCGTCGG
>NZ_JYDG01000074.1:0-47740 GCF_003263545.1 Rahnella sp. AN3-3W3 | reverse complement strand
AGGAAACTAGGGTCTATTCAGTAACATCATTGCGCCTCCTTACGTATGACAGGTTTCCACTGTTTTTTATCCACGACAAAGCCTGCCGGATCCTGAATGCGTTTCACCTTGTCACCAATCATCAGTTCATCACGTGTGCCGGTGACGCTCTGCTGGGTCTCTTTGACATCCGGTGCATGAATAATGCCCTGCTGTAGCAGCGTGGAATAACGGAGCATGCCGGTGTAATCACGGGTCAAACGGTTGAAATTGGCTTCCAGCGTGCGATCGGCACTGAGACGGCCTTCCTCCCAGCCACGACGCACGGCTTTTTCCCAGACGGCCTTCTCCTTGCTGTTTTTGGGACGGACGCTGGCATCCGGTGCGTCAATACGTTTGCTGGCAAGCCCTGGTAGCAGCCAGGTTCGCCAGCCCGGTGGGTTGCTGACAAAGCGAGCCGGAACCAGAATGTTATAGGTGCGATACGCCGTGCGTATCTGATCCGGTGTGATATGTGCCATGTCGGTCGCGGTGGCTATCACCGGCGGCATATAGCCCTGCCGGCTGATAAGCGGTCGGAAGTCGTACATATTGTTGAGCGTGGTGTCGCGGGCCGTCAGTATCTGACGAAGTTCCCAGGCTCGTTGGGCCTTCCCTCCCTGAAACCCTACGGTCTGGCCAGCATCGTTGAGCATCTGCCAGACGGTATCACTCAGCCCGTTAAAATCATTGACGGTCGGATTGAGGTAGTCCGCCATATCTGCAGGCGGGGCATCTTCTGCGAATGCAGGCAGCGTGCAACACAGCAACAGGCCCGCAAGTAGCTGTCGTTTCATGCGAGGCGACCTCCTTTATCCGGAAGCGCAAAGTACAGGTGCAGCTCCAGTGGTTGCTGTTTCAGGTTGGCACGCCATCCTATCTGCGTTTCCAGCTGGCGGAGCAGGTTCTCAAACGTGATGTTGTCGACATGAACGCTGACGGGCAGCGGTAGCCGAACCCCGCTGTATGCAAAATTAAGTCCGCGTTGACGGGCTAGTTGGGCGAGCAGTTCAATAGCATCTCCCTCCCAGTTCAGTGAAAGTCTGTCGCTGTTTGCCGCGAAACTACCAGGAAGCCGCGTGGCCTTCTGGTTTAGCGAACCATCAAGGTAAAGCTGCTGCTGTGTGTTGCGGATACGTGAGGCATCGTCTGATGCCTGAGTCAGCGGGACAGTATTATGCGGTTGCTGCGCCTGACAACCGGACAGCAGAATGCCTGCCAGCGCGGCAAGATACGTGGTTTTCATTATTAGCATTCCCATGTTTGAGGACGGAGATGTGTTCGAGGAAAAGGATGTGGACTCAAGACTCAATGTTATCGATATACCATCAAACTAAATGAACCGGGTGAACATCCGTAAGAAGGTAAGGGGTTGGAAGTTACTTGGTATGCCGCGCCTGGGGGAACAATAAAATTTATAGCCCCTGATTTACTCCAGTTCGAGTTCGCTGTTTGTGCCCCTGTGACATAAGTCCCACCAACATAACCAGCCAAAGCCCATGTATTTTTGCAGTTGTCGCCTTCTCTGATTCCTCGGTTAACCGTTGATTCGCCGCCGTTAGCGTAGATGACGATATTTTTATTACCGGAGTTAACACCTGAGTACGTGGAGATGTATGAGCCTAGGGATGCATATGAGCCTGTTGCTTCACCAACTATCGCCCATCGACTGGACTGACAGGAAAGGACGTTACCAGAAGCATTAAACCCGATTAATCTGTCCGGGGAGCATACCGCACCTTCGGTGGCTATGCCGTCCAACTGCAGGTACTCGCCGCCGGCTATACGACCATCAGAACGTACTGTTCCACCTTTGAGCTGGCCACTGGTATAAATTCCTTTGCCGTTTACTGATTTGATCCAGTCATTGTCATCCATATAAAGACCGCCGCCGTGCGCTTCATTCAGCCAGCCTTTGCCTGTGCCTGTGATGAGCCATCCGCTTTTGCTTTTGACATCGTTTTCGGCTGTGACAGTGTTACTGAAGTTTCCTGTTTCACCGTTAACTGCCTTAGCGTTGTTGAGATCATTACTGCCCATATCAATGGCAGTGTGCATCCGGTTCAGGTCGGGACGACCGCTGACCTGATAGCGATACAAACGGTCACTTTCCTGCAGGTCGGTGCCCAGTACATCCGACGAAAGCCAGGTGGCCAGCCGTCCTTTGGCTGCGCTCAGGCCATAGCTGTCCAGGTTCAATTCCCAGCCGGCAAATGCACCTATCGCCACATTGTCTGGCCAGACGTATCCACCCGAACCATCTACTTTCTGTGAGATGTAGCGCAAACCTTTATAGGCAATCTCCTGACCGCCGGTGGTCAGAACGAAGGCCACCAGTTTTTGATTGAACTTAGGGTCCCGGGCAATACCCACTAGATAAGTCTGTGCGGCCGTATTACGCAGTGAGAATCCTGTCGGTAAATACCCAGCCTGTTGCAGTTGTGCGCCTGTCACGGTCACGGGGGCTCCTCCGCTGACCTGACTCACCAACGCATCGCGGTTATCGCGGATATAGCTTTTCGCAGCGCTGCCTACGGCAGTCATGTTGCTTGCTTCCACACCCCATTCCATTTCCTGCATGTAGTTGGTATAGCGCGGGTAGCCATATATGACGGCGAGCATGATGACGACCAGCGCAACGAGTATTTCTATTGTCAGCATCCCCCGGTTAACGGGGGACGGTATCTGTTTATTCATGCGATTTAGCCTGTAGATAAAGGAAACCTCTGCGCCAGAATGGCCACGCTGAGGCAGAGACAAAGGTATGGGGCGAAGGGGATTTCCTGTTGTTTGGAGAGTAAGCCAACCATGCTGGAAAGCTGTTGCAGCAAAATGAGGCCAAGCGCTGCAAGGGCAATTACGGCGGCAGTGGGCAAAGTTAGCCAGACGCTCAGCCCTGTGAGCAAATACACATCACCCAGTCCGAATCGCTCCCTGCCATGTCGGTTTGCCCAGAGCCGGAAGAGAAAAATCACTCCAAACATTGCCAGCCCATCACTGATCGCCATCAATGTTGATATGCCCGACTGTGATAACAGGGAGAACAGCAGGCCGCTGAAGAGAAGGCTGTTAGTGAGCCGCAATGGCAACCATTGCCGGGCGAGGTCCAGCTGGGTAAGCAGAACGCACCATCCGAGTAAGATCAGGTCGCGTAGTACAACATGCCAGGGCAAACACAGCGAAAGTCCCCGGGTAGCGACGACACTTGCCAGAACGGCAAAAAGTAACACCAGGAAAGAAGATAAAGGCAGGTGCGTCGGTGCCACCCCTTCCGTTTCACGAATAAATCCGGAAGCTTGCCTTACTAGACTGCGGCCCATGAGAGCAAATACCGGTAAAAATACGCAAAAGGTCAGGACGGACATCATTGTCTTCGTACCAATAGCCGGTTGTAGTGACCGTATATGAGTCTGGCGTAAATCATCCTCCGCTTTTCATTATTATCAGCAAAACCTGCGTTGTATGAACCCAGACAGCTCCAGCTCACACCGCAGGTCTGTAAATGTTTCGCCAGTATCCAGGCACCGATCTGCACGTTAAGGCAGGGATTATTGAGCAAGTCATCCTTCGAACGAATCACCCCCATTGAGATCAGTTTGGGAATATGTATGGAGTTGATTCCCATTAAACCGTAATCGGTGCTGAGGACTTTGCCTGCCTTATTGCGGTTGGTATTGGTAATTTGGGGATGTCCTCCACTTTCCTGAATAGCCATGGCTTCAAGCAGCACGGGATCAATCTGATAACGTGCGCCGGCCGCCTGAAAGCAGAATGCAAAAGAAGAGCTGGAAGTCAGCAGGAGCAAGAGCAGCAGCACGGTACGTGACAGAATAGTTTCCATATCATCAGTCCGTAAAAAGGGCAGACATTTTGCCTGCCCGGTCAGTGGTTAGCGTGAAGTCACACTGCGTTACGTATTGCTTTTGAATTTCAGCGTGTTGTTACCGTTAGAACCGGTATCGGCCTTACACTGAGAGCCGGCGTTAGCGGCCGTGACTGCGCCGACCGTTGCGGTGCCGTTGATGGAGGTTTCAGAGACGACCGTGGTTTGTGACATTTTGGTGGCCATCGTCACACAGGCTTCCTGTGGGATGCTTTCATAGGTCAGAGAGAATCCAGTGTTATTACCACCGGATGAGGCTTCTGCCTGTACCGTTACGCTTCCGCCCCAAGTATTGATAACGGTCGCACTGCCTGAGCTCTTATCACCAACGAGCGTCATCGAGTTGGGTACGCCACCGAACTGTACCAGCGTGCCGGTCATTTTGGCCGCGTCGCTGAATTCATATCCTCCCTGCGTTTTCAGCAGGGTGCGTGTCTGAGTCATGATTTCCTGCGCATTGCCGAGTTCCATCGTGGTGTCATTCTTGCGGAACAAACTGCCGCTGTTGGCAAAGATGTAAATCACCATAATGACAATAACGGCGAGGATAATGACCAGTTCAATGCTCAGTACGCCACGGTGAACAGGACGCGGCAGTGCCTGTGAAGCTGAGTTCTTCATGAGTTTTCCTTAATTACTGTGAATGGCTGAAATGCCAGTGAGTGTGGGTGGGTAAAGCGTGTTACTGGCCCATCTGGCCAGCCATATCGTTAAGCTGCTGTATGACCTGAACTAACAGGATCATGTAGCTACTGACGATCAGGAACAAAAAGGTGGATAAGCGTGTTGCACGCCGTTTAATGATTTTCACTGCGCGGATTAGCCAGTGCCTGGCGTAGTTTTCAATGATGAGGTCGGCATTATCACCATCAGTGAGCAGGACCAGTTTGTTGACGCAATCTTTTGAGGGGAACTGGTAGCCGGCATTACGCAGTGCCAGCCCCAGATGCTGCCCCTGACGAACCAGACGGCGTGTTGCGTTCAGACGTTCCAGCAACCACGGAGATGCGTTACGCGACAGGATATCCAGAGCATCGAGTGTCTTAACATCTGCCCGCAGCAGGGCTGAAATATTGAGCAGAAAGGCAACGCCCTGAAAATCTTTGTACACCGACCAGGGAACAAGATAGTCAAGCCAGCGCCGAACCTTGCCGGTCAGGTTGTTGAATGACCAGGTTATCCAGGCAATCAATAACGCGACCGAAAGCGAAAGCAGGACGCCATGAATAACGACAAAATCCGACGTTGCGCCCAGCCACCAAATGCCGCCCTCCCAGGTTTCCCGTGGCACGATTTTGGTCAGCTGAGGTATAAAATGTTTACTGACCAGTACCATGATGCCAATTACCGTGGAAATTAGCGCCAGTGGATAACCCAGTGTGCTAAACACCGACGATTTCATTTCATCAACGCCCTGAACCACCGTCATTGCCCGCCGAAGCGCCTCTGATATCCGTCCATCCATGACGCCGGCGCTGATAATCGCGGCCTCCTGGCGGGGGATCCAATCGGCAAGGGCAACGTCGAGAGACTGGCCGTTACGAATAGCCTTCAGGCAGTCATCCAGCCAGACTGCAGAAGGGGAGGTGCGTTTACCAAAGTCGGTCGCGCTGTCGCGCATATTGGTCAGCGCAACTTCCAGCGTACGGTTGTTGTCCAGTAAAAAAGCCAAATCCTCATAAAGTGAAAGCCGGTCACCGGTAGAAAAGGTATGTCGATAAAGCCAGCGGGTCGCTGCCTGGCGGTAAACCGCCAGCCCATGCTTACTCTTTCCTCCCGTAGCCAGTTTCGCCCGCAGTACGTTCAGTCTTTTCATCGGCTGACGTCCTCCTTATTTAGGTCCAGCCAGCGGTCTTCGTCCAGCGGACTAATACGGTCGGCGGCCAGCGGGTCTACCAGACCAGCATTGATGTGATGTAACAGGTGCGTATTTCGGGTGATCCCGCCAAGCGTGCGGTGCCAGTAGCTACGGGCTGCCAGCTTTCCTTTTTCGCGATATATCTGCATAAAGGTAGCGTCGGGACTAATTACTTCAGCAATCACCGTTCGGCCCACAATGCCCATATGACAGCACTCACACCCCTCTGTATTGCGGAAATACAGATTGTCTGCCGCTAACAGTTCCTGCGTTAACAGGTCACGTTCGTCGTCGGTCAGTGTGCTCTCAACGGCAGACCAGGGCTTTTTGCACTCCGGACAGAGCAGCTGGACCAGACGCTGACTGATAAGACCGATCATCAATTGCGGATCCGTCAGGAGCGCTGGGTTAATGCCCATCGTCACCAGACGTTCCAGAATATTAATCGGGTCATTGGCGTGCAGCGTTGACAGCAGCAGGTGGCCGGTCATCGCTGCGGTTATGCTGGTTTGCGCTGAGTTGTTATCACGCATTTCACCGACTACCAGTGCATCGGGATCTAAACGCAGTGCGGCTGAAATGGCTCGAACCCATGCCGTTGATACGGCGGCTGGATTGTTTTTGTCAGCAATAATGGCGGTTTGTACTGCGTCTTCGATGTGCCCCTCAGGTGGGTCTTCGATGGTCATCAACCGACGCAGGTGCCGGGTACTGTCCAGATACATCGCGCTAAATGTGCGTAGCGTTGTGCTTTTCCCTGAACCCGTAGGGCCGGAAAGAATGACAATGCCTTCCGTGCGTTGCAGCATTCTTCGCAGGAGCTTTTGCTGTGCTGGCAGAAATCCCAACATATCCAGCGTAGGCGGTGCTGCACTGTCGTCGGGAATAACGCGCATGACCACGTACAATCCATATACGGCAGGGGTATGGGCATAACGGGCGCCGAACAGGTTCAGGCCCTGCAGAAAATCTTTTCGTAAGCGCCCATCCTGTTGCCTGTTGGGGTTGAACTGAGATTCTGCAACATCGCACATCGACAGTACGATGGTGGAGGCCAGATCTTCGCCATCTTCTTTCGAGATGGCATCGACTTTGATCAAGTCTCCGTGGATACGCATCATCACATGTGTGGTACCACCCTTTCCTATCTCCAGATGAATATCTGAAGCCTGCAGCTTTGCAGCCTGACGAAAGTAAGCGACAACCTTTTTCTGGTTGTCGCTGAAGTCCTGATTGAGCGTGTCTCTGGGTTGTTTAGCCTTTAATTCCCGTATCTGGTCCAGCGGAAGAAAATTAATGGCTATGGGTTTTTGGTGTTTCTGACGCAGTGAGTTAACAAACGACTGCACACGTACGTCAGCGCGATGATGTTCTGCGATCATCAACGAAAGCTGGCCACCCTCGGTCGTAACGGGGTGCAGCCAGTTCTCGATGTCAGCAGGAATAAGGGTGTCGAGCATAGAAACCTCATTCGGTGAACGGAAGGGTGTGGACTTCACCGGCGGCGGTCGTGATTTGCACTTCCTGCGCGGTAATGTTCTTGACCGTGTCACCGGTACCCGGAATGCGCTGGCCAATGGTGACCTCGACACTGGCACCGTCAGATAATGCCAGGCGGGTACGCAACGCTTTTCCGCTGCCCGCGATCTCAACAATACGTGGCAGACTGGTACGCGCCGGTGGTGGTGTATCGGTTGGCGGCGTGACTCCGGGAGCCGGTGCAATCAGGGTTTGTGTCAGTGGCGTAGGAAGGGATGCGTCATATCCATTGTTTTGCTGCAGGGACTGGAGCGCTTTTGCGCGTGCTGCCTGAGCTTCAAACAACAACGTATCGCCCTGGATGCGTTCAATTCTCGCCAGATTAAGCATGTCGCCAGGCCTTTCATTCACGGCGGGGATGCTATCGACGGTCTTTGACGCGTTTTCTTCAATTTTGGGTAGTGCCGTCGTGGGTGCAGCGTGTGCGCTCACTGCGATCCCGGCAAAAATGACCCCCATCAGAGAGCCGTATAATCTAGCGTTGGGCATACAATTTTCCTTCCAGAGAGTAATGCAGCCTTGCGTTACTCAGGCTGACCGTTATCCGCGTCAGACGTACACCCGAGGCATCAAACTGTGCCGGTGCAAAGAGTCTGTCGGGGGGAATGTCGGTGGTGAATGTAAAGCTGAAGCTCCGCCAGGGCAGAGGAATAACCTGTCCGTCAACGCGGGTTGATAATGCTCCGTCTTCAGTCAGGTTCAGGCGGGCACGCAGCTGCTGTGCGTAATTAGTCAGCCTTTGTGTCTGAGTGTCCACGCTGGCGACGGTTTCGGGAGCGTCGGGCAGCGGCATGTGCAGTGCCACTGAAACGCCGCCGGTATCGGCCCCCCCGGGGATGTTAAATAGCGGTTTAAGCCCCGGATACCAATGGGCCAGACGCCAGGTGAAATCACCAATAGTGCCGCCAGCCGGTTTGCTCCAGGCCAGTCTGATACCTTCCTGTGAGCAGTCGGCGGTATTAAAACGCCATCCTGCGATACTCAGCGGTGCAATCTTCCATTGCTGACTGCACTGGGTCAGGAAGTCAGTCAGGACAGGCTGGGTTTTCCAGGGCTGTAACGAGGCCGGCGTAGCTGACTTGATTTGCTCTTTGGTTTTCAGGTAAGCCGCTCTTGCAGCTGCAATACGCTGAGTTTCAAGGTGTGACTGATATTGTGTCACGCCAAAGTAGCCGCCGAAGATAACGACCAGCAGTGCTGACCATGTGATCAGTGCCAGACGATTTGATACCGGATGAAGTCTGGCGAAACGGGGAACCGCCAGACGGCTTAACAACACATCTAGCGTTTTATCGTCCCCGTTCACCCCCGGCAGAAAACCTGCAGGACAAAAGATGGTGCGGTCATCAGCTGTAAAGGTGTCAAAACTCAGGAACGTTTCAAGTGCCTGCCTGACCGTGTCATGGTTACCAACCACATCCGACAGTACGGAAAGTTGTCCTTCCTGCGTGGCGATAAACCAGTAACGGCCATCATCGAGCGCGAAGATACCCCAACCGTGAGAACCCAGTAGAGGAAGAACGCTTAACGCCAGGGAGGCTGAGTTTTTGGCTTCACGCGCAGTGATGCCGCATTCGGTCAGATTGCCTGAGCCGGTCAGTAACTGAGATTTACCCGCCGGCACCACCGCAAACCTGTCTGCATCTCGGCTTCTGGCCGCACGTCGGGCAGCTGACTTGCGCCGACCGTCAACCAGCTCCCATCGTAACCCTGCAACCAGCGTACGTGGACCCGTGCGGACAACGTAAAGTGCATTGTCATTATCCGTCATGCTCACCTCAGCAGCGTTGGTGTGATAAGGATCACCAGCATGGTGTCGTCTTTCTGACCGTTAGCACCCCCACCCAGACCAAAGAAAGATGCGGAGCCAACACCTTGCTTACCACTGGTGTTATTGACTTGCTGGAAGCCACTCAGTACCAGCGTCTGGCCAGAGCTGAGGATCACACGCTGATTAAAGGTCTTGAGCCGGGTTTTCATCAGCTCAATGCTGCTTTCACCACTGGTAAAGGTGCGCGATGTCGGGTCGTCGCTCATGTTGATAGAGAATTGCAGCTCGATTTTGGGTGAGTTGGGCATGATGTACGGCAACATGGTCATGTTAAAGCCGGTGGTGATCGTCGATTTAGTTATGGACGTTGAGGTACCGACATTGGCCGTTGAATCCGTATTGACCTGACTGGCGTAGTCTTGTTGGGTGCCCACCTGAACAGGAACCGCCGACATGTTGGTGGTTGTACTGGCCTGTTGCGTGACCAACGACACGTTGGCCTGCTCTGCCAGTGCGTTCACAAAGGCTTTCGAGTTCGCAAACTTACCGTCCAGGATGGATAACCCTCCCGTCATGGCACTGGTCGATGCATCGGTAAATGCACTGGTCAGCGAGCCACCGACGCTGCCGGAAGTAAATACGGCATTCCAGTCAATACCCAACTGATCCTGGCGTCGTTTTTCGACGGAGAATACTTTGACGTTCAGCACAACCTGCCGGTTGAGCTCCATATTTCTGTCGTCAATGTAGTGGCCCACGGCATCGAGTACGCGCGGTGTATCAGTGACTGTCAACATGCCTGCAGCCAGGAACAGACGGCCAACACCCGGTGTCAACATGGCTTTGATGGTGTTTTGCAGGTCGTTATAGAGTCCTGAGGTCATTTCCATCGTAGTCGTCTGAGATGTATTAACGTCCCCTGACATTCCTCCACCGCTGCTGCCGCCCGATGTGCCTGATGACGTGGTGGTTCCGCTGACAACCTTCGAGCTGAAGGCGGTTTTGGAGTCCATGAACATCACGGGGAAGGTTTTTGTATTGACATAGAAAATCGAGATGCGGCCCTGCTCGTAACGCCAGGACAGCCCGAGCCGCGTGGTGACGTTATCGAGTAATCCGGACAAAGAGCCCTGCCAGTAAACACCGCGTAACGTATTGCCCATGCTTCCGGCATCGCGTGTTACCGGGGCACCGCCTCCGATGGCGTTGAGCGGTACCATGCCGCTGGCATCAGGTGCCGGGACGCTCCCCTGAATCTTTTCTGTTTTCCCCTGCCCTGTCGTCATTGCCGCCTGTGCATCCGGTGTAACAACGACCGGCAGCTTGCATGTGCGGGTAATGAAGGCGCTGATTTCTGCGAGAGAAACATCACCCGGGCGCGTCAGTGTCAGCGCGCAACCGGGAAGTTGTGCCTGCGTCTGGGAAGGGCTGTTTAGGGGAACGGGATTAATCCACTGCGAAGTGAGGTCCTGCACCGGTGAACCCGATGAAAGCTGGCCGAGATGGCCTTTTGCAGTGCCATAGTCGCTATCAGACTGTGCCATTGTCTGGTTAATTCTGTTCATGCTGGAACAGCCGGACAGCAAAAGGCTGAGCGCGATGGCAGATGCCAGCGCCGTTTGAGTTTTATGCATAGGAGATCCGGAAGGTCAGTTGAGATAAACGAGGTATGTGTCGGGAATAACGTCAGGCACGGTGACCTGCATATCGTTACCCTGGTTATCAATTAGGCGGCGATTTTTCACATGGCCCAACAACGCAGAGTTGCGTGTCACTATTGCCAGGGCGCCCATCAAACCGAGGCGGTCTGGCTGGTATACAAACACCCTGTTGCTCTGAATGATGTGCGTCAGTGACGGCACTGATGTGAATCCCAGCACGCTGTCGCTGATCACGCCGCTGGTTTGCGGATGGTCATAGAGATAGTCATTGATCGTATTGATGTATTGCACGGTCTGCCTGGCCCGCTGCAGGTTTTCACTGACCGCATTTTCCGAAGCCTGGTTTGCATCGCGGTGCGTCATATCGGACGTAAACAGGAATAACGCCAGGAACATGGATAAAAGCCAGTAGCCCAGACCCATCAGCGCACCTCCTTAGCATCCACTTTGAGCAGGCATTGTGAGGCACTGATACCGGCATAAAGAGGAACAGCTGCGGTGGTGTAGAGGCGGAAAACGCCATTGAGGGCATCTTTAAACGAGCCGGAGAATGACAACGGTGCATCGATACGATAATTGACGTCAGTCAGCCAGGCCACGCTCCAGTTACCGCTTTGCCCGCCAGTACATTTTTCTTCTGCAGCCCATGAATAAAGGGTGTCCTTCAGCGTTGAACCCTGAATGGCACGCCAGATTTTCGGCGATGGCACTGCTTTCACTGTCGGTGCTGCGATCTTAACAGGCTGGGCGGGAACCGCTTTATCACGGGAACCACTGAATGGATTGCGCGGGCCTGTCGGTGTTGTTGCTGTTGGAGACGTAGCTTTGTTAGCCGCTGGGATGGTTGACTTGATCGCTGGCACCGCGCTGACCGGTTGAGTTGTGAATGCCGGCGTACTCCAGGCAACGGAAACCTGTTTTTTGGGCCAGTCAATCAGCGCAACCCATCCATGCTGGCGTAGCAAACCGTCGAGAACGTACGGCCACTGATCGTTAGCTTCCAGGGTGAGCCGTTGCCTGAATTTCGCTTTAAGGTCAGCAGAGATAATCGCGGTCCAGCCTGCCGGGATAACTTTATACAGAGTTGCCTCCAGATCCAGGTTGCGAGACCTGACGTTGACCAGCGTAAATGCTTCTGGTGTGCCGAGAGATTTAATACTGGTTAATCCCCGTAGCGTGCCAGGCAAGCTTTTTGCTTCCGGGGCCGATGATGTGTTTATGGCGGGTTTTGCAGGTGGAGGGCTTGCGGAAAGTGCCGTTCCGCTGGCTTGCTTCAGACCTTTCTGAGCCAGTTCGATAAGCCGCAGGTTTGTGCTTATCTGTGTATCCACGAATTGCTGAGCATTACTGTCGGCTGGTCGATTATGCGACAAGCTGCAACCGCCCAATAAAACGGGGATCAGCATGGTTGTGTGAATGATTTTCATAGGTTTCATCAGGTAATGGAATAGCCGTACCGCGTGATGCGTGTGGAGACGGTATTGCCAGGGTGACGAGAAGGGTGTTAGCGGAGATAGTCTTGCTGAAATTCTGCGATTTGCTCCTCCGCTTCATCGATTAAATTACGCAAAGAAGACAACGTACTGAGTGGCATTTTATCCGGGGCTCTGGCTCTTAGCCGGCAGGCCCGTTTGAACTGAATAACCCGTGCTGCCCGGCGGATATGCAATTCTCGCAGATCCTTTTCGGTGACGGTGATACACATAGTGGTTTTCCTTACTCTTTCGATTGGCGATTCTTTTCTGACCAAATAAGATGTGCGCATTATCAGTGATAACTCTCCTTCTTCGAGGGGGCTGAGTTTCGCGGAGGTTGCCAAATCCTATCCATGCTGGGACTCCATTCACCGGTAGGTAAAGAAGGGGTACCGATGTGCAGAGTGCGGATGAGACGCCGGTTATCCAGCTCCAGTTCATTAGCCACAACCACCTGAAATCCTTCCGTATGGAATATCAGTTCCGCGTCGTCATTGTTTTCTGCTGTCCGATTTAGCAAAAGTTGGAATGTGACAGGCAGTACCATATACCCGGTAGGTTGGAATGCATTTTCCATGCGTGTCAGTTGGAGCGCATGTTTACGGCGGTCCTGCCTGCGTTGCATCAGTTCCGTCGTTATGTTCTCTGGGAATCGACAAATGACTAGACGCCAGCCTTTCTGCATCAGGATATTAAGTGTGGAACGGAAGCGGAAGAGGTCGCATTGTTCTACGGCGGTGGCGTGACTCAGTAGAACGCTAAGGGTTGAGTCAACTGGAACTGCTTTATCACTGGTTTCCAGCAATTGACGCAGCGTGGTGAATTCGGCGTTCATGCCACGAAAACTGGGATTACCGCGCGCCGTGTCCAACCAGTTCGCGATAAAACGTCGGCGAGCTATTTCCGAGGTGAAGGGTTTTTCCTGATCGGCGGTACGAAGGGCAATCAGAATGCACCAAAGCAGATTGTGAACGGTATTATCTGCGGAGGACAAAGGCTATCTCCTTTAAATGAGTTGGTGTACCGAATGTCGGCAATGGTGTCTGTATCTCCTTCCGCCAGAAGGAGTACGCCATAAATGACCAGCCGGTAAAGGAACAGGGGGGATGTCCGTGGCAGGACCGGCTCAGACACCATTGCCGGCATCCGGTATTGCAATAACGCATCTGGGTGAAAAAAGAACCCGACACAAGGTCGGGTTAACTGGTAAATGCCGGGAGAGTGATTAGAACCCCAGCAAGCTGGGCTCGAAGACAAGCTTCATTAGCAGCGTCATTCTCGACACCGGTTGGGAATCTTGCTCTATACGGAGAAGGTACTGGTACTGTGTTGTTGTGAGCCATACCCGGGACGCGGATTCCAGCTCATCCTGCGCCTCTGGACTAAGAGCCGGGTCGGGATGACGCTTCATCAAACCTTCCACGATCAATGGGCGAAGTGGTGCAATTTGAGAACCATTCATAACAAAACCACAAAAGGCTGTGTGACGACGGATATTATCAACGGTCTGAGTGGCCAGATTTGCTTTCAGAAAAAAATAGCCGGGGAATAAAGGTGAAATGCGCTTACGTATACAGTTGATTTTATCCGTGCGCCGAATGGTTTTGATTGTCAGTGGCGTCCAGGGGGTGATGTGCTGCTCGCTAAGCCAGCTAAAAAGTTTCTCGCGGTTTTTGCCACCGGTAATGTACTGCGCTAGATACCAGGATTGTCCGTTAAGTTCTTCAATATCCATCATGCTCTCGCCCGAACCGATCCCCCTTAGGGGCCATTCTCTGTATCCGGCGGGGGCCGAATACACTGGGCGATAACGCTGAAACAGTGGCTGTCTCACTCAGCTCTATGCAGTTCAGACAGCGGCATCGCTCAGTCTATTCTTGATAATTGTTCACTCTGTCCTCTTGGCGGTAGGACGGGGAACGTCATGCATATTATTTAATCGGGGACATCAAGTCAAGCATGTTTGATTTGATGGATGGATATTGATTCCAGATGCCCAAGTGGTTTGTATCATGTCCTCTACATAACGAGGTGAGACAGCATGGTCCCTAAGCGACTAAAAGCAGCAAGAAAAGCCGCAGGGCTATCACAAAAAAAGCTGGCTGAACTAATTGATGTAGATGGCAGCAATCCTCGCTCTCGACTATCCAATTATGAAGTTGGTCGGTTCACCCCTTCTTTTGACGTTATCGTCCGCATCGCAAAAGCATTGGATTATCCGGAAAGCTACTTCTACACAATTGATGATGATGTGGCGGAAGCTATCCTGAAATACCATAGGGATAAGAATAGCGATGCCCTCAACCCGTTTTATGACGCTCACGATGATGCACGTAAGTACAAAACATCGCTGGATGAAGCAAAAAAAATGGTTGAGCGTCTTCTTGAATTCATCAGTAAATCAGCAGGTTAACGAACATTTTATATATGCGTCTGAGTTTATTTATCTCTGCTCTTGGCGGGGAGAAGAGACGTGTACCGATTCAACGCGTTGAATCATACGAGAACAGGAATGGGCAATATAGTGCCGTCTCGGCACTATTAATTTTTAAAAAGGGATGGCATTATGAAAGGTTTTTATGAAGAAATTGGTAACGCGGTTTATGACCCTGTTGCCGGCATCCGAATTGCGCCTTTGCAAAAGGGAACTGCGCTGAACAGCTTTGGTACCCGCATGGATGAGGGAACAAAGGTTAGTTGTCATGTGCATACGAAGGGTGACGAGTGGTATTCCATGCTGGATGGAGAAGGCGTTATCTACCTTGCGGATCTGGTCGATGGCGGGTTGAAGAACAAACGGCACTATCCGGTTAAAAAAGGAGATACATTCTGCATCTCCGGTAATACTGCGCATCAGCTGTATGCGAAGACACAGCTCGATTTTATTTTCTTATGCCCAGATTCACACCTGAGCACAGACAGAATTGTTTTGGATGACCTCTGCTAAGGTAATATACGGTGATGATGTGTCAGAAGTTGTTCTGGCACATATCGATGCCAACCATTCTCTCTTATAAAATCGATAAGCATCCGTGTATTTGTTACTCCCGCTTTATCATATATCATAGCGATTAGGTTTTTTATATATCCTTCAGATCGATTTAACTTTAAAGCAATTTCCTTTCGGCATAAATGAGAGCGTAAATAAAATATAATCATCCATTCTATTTCAGAGAAGATATTACTTGGGAGTGTAAGTAATAATGATTCAGCCTTATCCCCTTTTGTATAAAAGCGTAGGGATAAATGTTCCGCTTTGCGTCCATGGAAAAAAGTCCCAACGGTTTTTCCAGACGAATCAGGGAAAGGCGTTTTATCAAAAAAATAGGCTCTTAACTTTTGGTCTCTTCCGAAAGGGTGGATTTCTAGTGAGCTTCGCCGTTTCCCTGTGTTCTCAACAAGACGATCATGTGCCTTAAACATAGAGGCATACTCAGATGTCGTGGCAGGAAGTTCGCTATCCAGTCGACCTGCGACATTGTATCCCTTGGGCAAGTTGAGTAAATCATGATATGCCTTGTTAGCATATACAAATATTGATGACTTATCTTTTATTCCGTAAGGTTCATCCAGATTATCCATATATCTTTGGAGGACGAGTGGTATTTCTAATTGCGTGGTGTCTTGATTGACAAATTCGTTATTTATTTTCCGTGACATATTTTCTCCTTAATTAGTCAGAAGGAAAATAGAATATATAGATTTTCGAAGGCGTTTTATTAGTCTTTGTGCCTTAGGCTCTCGAATTTATGGGAGTAACTGACAATAAGCCCAATAGTTGCAGACTAAGGTAAATCAATACGGGGTGGTAATCCGTGGTATAGGGGGATTATATGAAGACGGGTAATTAAAAATAGGTGCAAAATGAACCGGTACAAATTGTACCTATTTCCATCCAGGCTAAAGTGGTATAGTTATATGTTGTCTTTAAACAAGATATCGTAACCGATCGACGCAAGTCTGGGCGGTACGTATAAGTACCATCCTTTGTTGACGCCAAGTTCCAGCAGTGCATCTTTCGATGATGCGCCTGTCCTCAGAAATAATCGCGAGATAACATTCCTCACTGAAATTTCAGAAATCCCCAAGAATACAGCTGCTTGATTTCTTAGTGAACTGCGAAACAGCAGGAACAGAACATCCCATTCCCGTTTTGTGAAGATGTCCGTGGGGGAGTGAAAGTCGCTTCACCATAGAATGGTTTTCTAAAAAGTACCCCATGGAAAGCCTTTCGAATGGCTTCAGATGGAACACCGTACCAACGATACGCCCGCTATCTTCAAAAAGTGGATATTTTTCAAACACAAAAGAACGATAATTATCACCAATTAACAGCGTCCCTACAGCTTCGAGGCGCTGACCTGTCTGCATAACTTTTTGGTCGTGATCGATCAACCTGCCAGCTAAAGAGGCAAGCGCTGGGACGGCTTCATAGCTGAATTTCGTAATGTCTTTGACTATATCCTCATGAATTTCAAGAAAATTAAAGTATGCCTGTTTGGCGTAAATATAGCGACTTTGGGCATCTTTAACTCCTCATGGTTCCTCACTTTGCTTGAAAAAATGCATAGCCTGTTTGGATATTTTTATTGGAGTCGGTTTGTCTGGTGTGCAAAGAGTAGTCATCGTTTCCCCACTCTTAAGTGAACATGGTGTTGGCATTGTTAATTATAGCTCCCTAAATGTTGATGTGGATCAATATTTAGGGAGCCAACTAGCCTTAAGTGCTGCGTAGACAGCGTTTTGAGAGTGCGCGTGCATGATCCTTCAGATCCATGAGTTAGCGCTATGATTTATAAGGATATTTTATTTGGTTAAGGTGATGGGGATCGTTCGGCTAGGATCCATTTGTTGCAAGCGGATAAAAAACGGGTAATATTTGCAAAGATTTCTGCTGAAGTCATCGACTTGTAAGAGGCGGGGCCGAGTGCAGAGGAATAAAAGGCTATGTGGCTTTAGGCGGCATAGTGTAGTTGGATGGGCATATCCTGAAATGCTCAAAGGGAAAAGGTACCGGGACAGTGGGCCTTGAATGCAAAAACCCCCCGATATCTGTCATCAACTTGGCGGAAGGCGTCAGATATCAGGGGGTCACAAAGCAGGCGCTGGCCTGTAAGAGATTATAACTCATGCAATTCAGAAAACAATACCCGAAGACCGCCATAAGTGTCGGCGGGTGTGACTAGCAAAAGTCCAAACAACCTATCTACCGATCCAACCTGGGAAAACATCAATTTCGATGCGCTCGAGCGTGCCGCGACAGATGACACCTATTCGCAATGGATTGACGAACCCCAGACGCAGTCCCCACCAAAACCTACCAAACGCCGAAGAGGTGAGCATTCTACTGCGTGTAAATGCCCTAACCCTTTATATATCCGGCCGGAGCAATACAAACCGTTGTCCGGTGAGTTTGGCCACGGCTATCGTCGGTTAGTTAAACGTGACAAGCAAAGTGGCCGTGTATCGCTGCGCATACGTATCTCCCGTCACCCCTACTTTGTTCAGATGCGTCGGGTTGTGGGACGTTCCCGTGATTTTCGTCCTGATCGGCAAAACCTGCTTGATGCGATTTTTCCCCTGCTTATCAGCGTCGCTGACAGATCAACGAACATCGTTACGATGAATGTCAGCCGGCTGGCCAACGAACTCAGTCCAAAAGACGAAGACGGGAACGTCATCCCGGAAACGGCCGTAACCGTTCGCCGGGTATGCACTCTGATACAGGAGCTCATACGCTTCGGTCTACTGGAACTACCTGAGGGTGTCCAGTGGGACAGTTTTAATCGCTACTGGTATCCGAAGCATGTCGTGTTGTCGGAGCAGTTCTGGAAGCTGGTTGGCGTCAATATCGATAAACTGTATGCGCAGCAGCAGGAACGGCTGATGGCCGAAGCTGATGGCCTTCTTGCTCCCGGAGAGGAAATTAGCGTCAGTGCTGCCCGTAAGCGTTGGTATGAACGTATGCGACACGCAACACTTGTGCGTCGGCGAGAGAATGCCCTGAAGCAGAAGCGTGCGAAAAAACTGGGCAAGCTGGAGTTTGACGACAGGCTCTATGCTATGGCCGATCATTTAACGAAAACGCTTCCAGCCGACGAGCTTTATCAAATGACGCCGGATGAATTCGAGCGGCTTGCGCACATGCGACTGTATCAACTGGACCTCGGGCTGGAACATGCCCCGCCGGACAGCGTTCACTGACCCCTTAATCTACTGAAAAATCCCCTCTAACCGCCGCTGGCGGTTTTCGTACTGCTCACAGTACGGGGTTCGCTCAAAAAAAGCACATTTAAAACACTCACTGACAACCCCAATCATGTTCCCGAAGGCAAACCGGCCTATTTTCTTTTCTAATCCACAATTACCCGCAATCGAGATCTGAACCTTACCCGGAAACCAACAATTTCTTACCTGCAATACATTCATAACCCAGAGGTCTTTTTCTTTTAATTAGTAAACTAATTAAAAAGATCTTACTCCATCAGGCATTTCCTATGGATTAAGGACATAAGTGACCGCCCTTGCAGCGAGCAAAGCTCGCGCCGGTTCGGAAAGTCGCTACGCGCCTTATGATAGCTCCCACCTCCGGTGGGCAAACTACAGCTCTGAGCCAGCGAGAAAAACGATAACTGCCTTACCCACTAAAAAGCCGCCCCGCCCCCGGCCAAAGGCCGGGAACAGAGTGGCTTTACAATGGATGTTGTAACTAGAGAAATGGTGTCGCTGGAAGTAGCGTTGCTGAATGTTCTCAGTACACGCTCGTAGCTTCGCTAACGCTCGCACGCGGAGATACGCCCCTACTGCGGCCAAAGGCCTTGTCGGGACCACTCCGACCGCGCACAAAAGCTTCTGCATTGCTTAAAGCGGGTTTGGCTCTACAGGGGGAGGGGTGGGTTAGGCAGAACCTATCAAACCTGAACCGGCTTCGCCGGGTCACCGGCGACCCTAAACAACTGCGTTGTATGAAGCCATTTTTGTCGCCTTCATGCGTAAACGCATAAATGAAAAATCTTTTAAAACATTTAGTTAGATTAAATATCGCGGTATAATTAACCATATGTGTAATACGTACAAAATGGATAACGCCAGGGAGAAGTAAATATCTGTGAGCACTGAATCGTTGACGAGAAAATCCGGCCATCTTGCATGGTGTGCCATGGTCGCCCTTCAGCTGGCAAAGCGTGACGGCCTGGTCAGTTCTGAATCCCAGGAAAATCTATTCCTGACCCGCTGGCTGGCCACCGCGCTTAAACAGCACCGATTTCCCCGCGATGTGGCCCCGGATATCGAATGGTTGCTAAAGCAGGGGCGAACTCTGGGAGCCAGAGCAAAGATGCTTCACAAGCTTGATTACCTGTGGCGTTCCTGCACCGGCGAGCTGCTGGAGCAGAATGATTTGTTCCGGCTTACTTACGCGCTCGAAACCGCAAAAGAAATGCACTGGATATACCGACTCCTCACTGACAGGGAATGGGGTGGCCGCAATGCCGTACCAATGAATGCTAGTGTTAACGCGATATACCTGTCCCGTTCTTCTCTCGATACAGCTTTTAATGATGATGGAAAACAGATTACGCCGCTTTTGGCCAGAGCTACCGGTAGTGTGGCTAATCTGAATAAACTGCTGGATCGGTGCGGTTGGCAGACCGAACCATGTCCGAAAAATGCTGAACCTTTCCTTTTTCAGCTCATGGCCTCTGCGCTATTGAAAGGTGATCAATAATACTTATTATGTAACACAAATGAATTACATATGTAGTTCTATATCATTTTATTTTACTGTCGGTAAATAAACATATCACCTGCCTGTCATCCTCCTGTTTTCGGTGTGCATCCAGCAAAGTTGGTTAGCCTTGGGGAATGTATCCGCCATTAGAACACATAGGTAACCCCTGCTAAGCGGCCCTTGCAATGAAACTATATTTAGACTAAATTTAAACTCTTTTCGTAAAAGAGTATATATCATGAGAGTCGAAACTATCAGTTATGTGAAAAAAAACGCTGCAACGCTTGATCTGGCAGAGCCGATCCTGGTTACTCAGAATGGCGTTCCTGCATATGTGATTGAATCATACGATGTTCAGCAGGAGCGTGAAAACGCAATTGCGTTACTTAAGTTGCTTACCCTCTCTGAGAAGGATAAAACTGACGGCAAGGTTTACTCAAGGGACCAACTGCTGGAAGGGTTGTAAAATGAGCTTTGTATTTCAATACACTCATACCGTAAAAGTTTGTATCGATGATATAGCCAACTATTTACGTCGTACAGAAGCTGAACCCAAAGAGGTGATCACCGCCATTATTGAGCAATTCGAAAAACGAGTGAGTGATTTTCCTCTTGGCTGTCAGGTCTGCCCGGAATTGCTGAAAATAGGATGTGCTAAATACCGTGAATGCAATACGGCAGATGGCTATCGTGTCCTGTATTCGGTCGAAGATAAAACCATTACCGCTCATGCGGTTTTGTCGCAAAAGCAGGATATCCAGCAGCTACTATTTAAGCGACTGATAAGTTTTTAAGTGAAAGTGGAACACAAATGCATTTCGTGTGTAATACATTTGTGTTCCACTTGGGGTTGTACGTCGGAATCGCCGAAATTTTCGTGAAGCATAAGTTGTGGCATTCGGCGGCCTGTACGTAATACCGATCGTTGATCTGACAGCAAAGGAATAACCAATTTGTAGCGAAAAATCACGGATTGCAACGTCTCACATAACAGGTACACATCGATTTTCATTGAAGGCACCATAATCGGATGCAGTAATGCATACAAATTACTTACAAAAGAGCAGGAATCCTAACGTCGGAAATTTCGTCGGTTCCGGCGCAGAACCCAATTTGCATTTATTTAGAGCCGAAAACGGGATTGTTGCGAGTCGATGAAGTTTCGATTGCGAGCTGTTATAATCAGGCTTTACAACCCCAATCAGAAAGATTGTTTTGGGAACGCTCTAAAATCGTGGCCAAAGTTTGTTGATCGTTTCAACCTGCATCCTCTGATGGTACACGAGCCAACGTTTATGAGGCCCGCATACGAAATTCTATCGCGGTCACCCCTCCACAGAGCAAGCAGGCTGTTGTTGACTGTTTATTACATCAGCTCAGCTGAGCCCGTTTTCCCTGAGAATTTCCTGGGTACGTAGCAGGATATCAATCGCTTCAACTTTTTCATTCACCATGAGCACTTCTACGGCCATCCTTAACAACCGGTTGTCCTGAAGCGCCTTCCCCATGAGCAGTAAATTTGTGGATATTTGAATTCTGGCCATGTGGGCAGGTTTTTCGTCATCGTTTTTGTAAAGACTCAATATTGCCTCCCTGGCATCCTCTCTCATCTTTGAAAAATCCCCGTCCCTGTAGCAGGCTATGCTCTCTTTTATCGCTCGTTGCATCCGGGCTTCCTCCCTATATCGTTTAGTCAAATCAGCGCATGAGTTAATTTTAGATGCGCAGTCGCACTGCCGCCGTGCTCAAAGTTGAGTCAAATCAATTAACACGACACTATTGTTGCGGATGTGGTTACGGGAATGTCTCTGCCGTTTTTAGTGAGTATGGAGGTGATATTTTTTTTAGAATAACATCCTGTTATTTCCCTTCATTGCCGGGCAACGCTCACCACGTTTTTGCAGGGTAATGATGTACGGATTTCAGGATACAACGCTTTATAATTTTTAATTAAACAGGATGATGGGATGCTTGAACTGTTTGACGTGAACTATGAAGAGCTCAATATGGGGCGGGTGGATGAGCTTTACCGTCTATGTTCTGGTCTAATAAAAGTTGACCCCCATTAAGCAGCGCTCTTTCACCCACTCTGATTTCAGACTACCAAAAAACGTTCCATAACAGCATTACCCCAGCAATTTTCCCGCCGGTTTTGGCTGAGTTCTACATTTTCAGCACGCAGGCGGCGCAATTCGGCTTTGAGTTCGCTGCGAGGTCTTTCTCCCGACAGCTCAGTTTGCAGGGATTGCTCATAAGCAGTCACCCAGCGACTGATATTCTGATCGACGACGTTGAGCTGACGGGCAACTTCAACACATGAAAACCCTTGTTCACAAACAAGTTTGGCGGCTTCGATCTTGAATTCTTTGCTGTAATTTTTGCGTGTAGTTCTGGCCATAGGCACCTCCGTTTCAAGGATTATATCCTCTTATGTCGGTGTCACCGATTATTAGACCAGAACACCAAGAAAAACCACTTTCAGTGACCGCCTGGAATGGAGCGTTCTCTGTAAACAAGATATGGAGTTCGATAATGACTCGACACGCTATATTCTCGGACTGTATAAGGGGAAACTTATTTGCAGCGTGCGCTTTACCCCCTTGACCAGCCTAATATGATAACTCATACGTTTCGTGCGTGTTTTGATTCGGTTCCTCTTCCTGCTGCTAGCGTTGAGTCGAGCCGTTTTTTAGTCGATAAACTGCGGGCCCGGGAGCTTCTCGGCGAACGGTATCTCGTCAGCCATGCCCGTCCCTTGCCATGATAAGCTGAGCTCATAAAGCCGCGCCATGCTGGCGATACTGAAGCGCTCCTGCTGGCAAATACAGCCTATTAAAGAAGCTTTTCTCACTGAACACGAACATATCTGTCTGGTCTATCTTCCTGCCGGTCAGGCCGAACAGTTGAAAATGGCCAGAAAACTTAATAGCCAGACTGCCTATTTGTTTACCTGGCCGCTGATGCTACCGGCATAATCAGTTCAAGCTCAACACCCAACCTGATTGCCTGGCGGGCGTTGTTCACACCGAGCTTAGCAACCGCATTTCCCATATGGAATTTTATCGTACTGACTGAGACACCAATAATCACCGCGATCTCCGCATACGTCTTTCCCATGCTGGCCCAATAAAGAGCCTCATTTTCACGGAGTGTGAAAATGGCTGTATCCTTTCTTGACGTTGTTTGGCGCCCGTGCGCTGATATTCCTCCCACCAGCCGGTACATCTGCTCATTGATATTGATGAGAAGCATCTGCAAGTTCCCGCGCTCAAAAGAAAGCAGCTCTTCCAGTTCCGCTTGCCTCTGGTCAGCGATGATAAAAGATAGCGTTGCCAAGTTTCCCATCTGGTCATGCAGCACAAAAGTATAGCCATTGAGAATGTTGTACTGACTGGAAAGGGAAAAGATTTTGGTAAGCTTCAGATCTGACATCAGCGTGATGTTTTCATCCCACGCAAAGGGCGACGTTCTTTTAGAGGCGGTCAGTATTACCGGATCGGTAAGCTGAAAATTGTTGGCCCGATAGAGGTTGACCCACTCATCGGGGTAACTTGAGATGATAAGGACTTCAGAAGGATTTTTCTTTCTTACGACCGTATAGGCGTAGTCGGGGTGTCCAAGGGGACTCAGTTTCCGGTCGATATAATCTTTTAATGTCTCTGTGATGGTGTGACTGTGAGCAAAAGCGCTAAACATATCGTCGGTTCCCCAATGGTCGGCTTATCCTTTGACGAGTCCTGATGCACTTTAAGTACAGGTTTTTTCAGTACTTAAGTACAACTTACGAGACATTATGATAAGTGATACTTTCACACCTGCAAAAGAAACCTCACACACTGCTCCGAACAATGTGTGAGGAGGCCAATGTACGGCCAATACCAGGGAAACAAGTACTAAAGACCATCTTAAGCTAAATTTTAATAATTAAAATTATTTTTATAGAAAAGCACCATTTTAGGTGCTTTTTTTTGCTTTATCGAAAGGGAAAGGATTGGGGACCGGATAAATTTGTTCTCTGAGCGCATTATTTAACCATCCAAGGTGCATAAAGGATTTATTTGGCCTCATAAGATTATCCGATTTGACCAAATTCCCTGAAAATCCCGCAAGTGCTGGTTACCCGTCTAGCCTGTTCAGACTAAACACCAATTCCGTACAATACTTTCCTGTCTCTAAAATTCCCCCGTTCGGTGTAGGCCATGTAGTTTGATACGAAAATTAATGGTTAAATACGCATCACTGCGTCCAATTAGGGGGCCGCTTGGAAAACGGAATCCATGGTCACTCCCGTTTTTGCAACACCGATTTTGACGATAAGTTGGCTTGCTTGAATCTATCCGGCGTCTGAATGGGATTTTATTCCCGCGCCTCGATGAGTTCCGCGCCTGATGAACCTCCAGAAAATATAAGGCTTCAATGAGCCTTTCCGTTTTATAGGTTCCTCAACAGGCCGGTAAGCCGTTAGTATCATCAATATTAATATCAATATTCGCAAAACCAGATAAGTGATCCTTTAAACCGGTGTATTTCTGCCGTTTAGCTACACAAGTTTGCTGTCGTGCCGTTATGGCCCAGGCTATTCTGCCTAGCTTGTTTGCCAGAGCACAAGTGAGGACAAAGTTGCTTTTCCTACACAGTAGATCCCTGACCCAATCGGCCAATTTACCAGACTGGTATTCCAGTTTTTGTATGAATACCCTGGTACATTGAACTAACAAAGTTCGGATCTTTTTGTTACCTCGCTTACTAATTCCTAGCAATGCCGTCCGGCCTCTCGTGCTGTACTGTCGAGGCACTAGCCCTGTTGCCGCCGCAAAGTCACGACTGCTGGCGTACTGCTTCCCGTCGCCAATCTCATCTTCGTACAACTTTCGTTCCAACTAGGATTCCAAATCTCTAATCTGCTCAACAAGATAGTGATAATGCTGTTGTAATTTCAGCAATAACTGGCTGAGGTAAAGAGGCAAACTATTGTCCTCAAGAACGGTACTCAGTCGGCTAATAACGGCGGATCCTCGTGGAACGCTAATGCCAAATTCCAGCAGAAAAGCATGCATCTGATTGGTTGTTTTTACCTTATCCTGAACCAGGGATTCACGGACACGATGCTGAGCCCGCATTGCCTGCTGAGATTCCGTTCTAGGTGCACAAAACGCATAGACGGACGCGATGCAGCTTCACAAATAGCTTCGGCGTCGACAAAGTAGTTTATGTTACTTTTAACGAATGAACGGACAAATTGTGGTGATATCAGCTTAGGAAAATGTCCGAACTCTTCCAACTTGCGTGCCATAAAGTGAGAGCCACCACAGGCTTCCATTGCGATGGTTGTAGCGGGGCATGTCGCCAAAAATTCGATTAACTTTGGCCGTGTAAATTTTTTACGGTAAACAGCCTTGCCGCGACGATCTTGGCAATGAATATGGAAAGATTTTTTACCCAAATCGATACCAATGAACGCAATGTTTCCCATGATAGTTCTCCGAATGAAAGCCTATCCTAAACATTAACATTGTACCGGGAAGGAGGGAGTTACCATCTCATTAAATATCGGGGTTCGAGGTCCAATGATGTAAAAAACCACGCTAAGAGGTTAATCCATTGTTTGTATTGAAATTTAACGGCCTTAACTCGCCCTTCAAAATATCTTCTGGTAACGAAAACGTATAATGCCCCAGCATATTTATATGGCCATGTATCAGCGGCGATAATCTTGCCAGGTGCTCCTCCTCAGGCGCTTCCCCCGATTTGCGAAGATGTGACAACGCCTCCTGCATGTAAAGTGTATTCCACAGCACAACCGCATTGGTCACCAGGCCCAGAGCACCCAGTTGATCTTCCTGACCTTCACGGTAGCGTTTTCTAATCTCACCACGTTGTCCGTAGCAAATGGCTCGAGCCACTGCATGGCGTCCTTCTCCCCGGTTGAGCTGAGTGAGTATCCGACGCCGGTAATCCTCATCATCGATATAGTTGAGAAGATACAAAGTCTTGTTGACCCGGCCCACTTCCATAATCGCCTGAGCCAGACCAGATGGTCGGCTACTTCTCAACAGTGAACGAATAAGCTCTGATGCATGGATGGTCCCAAGCTTCAGTGAACCCGCCATTCGCATCATTTCATCCCATTGGGATTCTATTTTTGAAAGTTCAACACATCCCCGGGCCAGCTCATTCAGGGCACCATAATGGGCCATTTTATCTGCCCGCCAGAATATCGCCCCACCTGCATCGGCCAGACGAGGGGAAAACTGGTAGCCCAGTAACCAGAACAGGCCAAAAATGATATCGCTGGATCCTGCCGTGTCCGTCATAATTTCTACCGGATTCAGCCCGGTCTGCTGCTCCAGAAGCCCTTCCAGTACAAAGATGGAATCACGAAGCGTACCGGGAACGACAATGCCATGGAAACCGGAGTACTGATCTGAGACGAAGTTGTACCAGGTGATACCGCGTCCTGAACCAAAGTATTTACGATTTGGTCCGGAATTAACCGTTTTAACCGGTGTGACAAAACGCATACCATCTGCGGAGGCAACCTCCCCACCTCCCCAGAACCCCGCGAGCGGAAGCGTGGACTGAAAATCAACCAGCCGTGCATTAGCGCTAACCAGCGTTTCTGCCCTGAGATAATTTTGTTTAACCCAGCTCAGACGATGGCGAGTAAGCGCGGGAATATTATGCTTTATCAGAGGTTCATGCCCTATATTGCAGGCTTCCGCCAGCAGTGTTGCGCACAGACTGACCTGGAGATCCTGCGCCCGTGCACCTGATTCACTGACGTGGCTGAAATCGCGGGTAAAACCGGTTCGGGCATCTATTTCAAGTAACAGCTCAGTCAGATCAACGGGTGGGATCAGTTCTCTTACCCGACGATTCAATTGTATCAGTGCCGGTGGCTCATCCAGCTTATCCAGACTACTGATCGTCAGTGAGGGATGCTTACCTTCATTGCTTATGCTGACTGCCGCGTTGCAGGCAAAACGTGAAGCCACTGATTTCCAAGTGTCATCAAGCCGCGTAGCCAGTTGCTCTGCTGCTTTAGTTCCGTCTGATGGATGACCCAGCGCCCGACATACCGGGATCCGTTGTGCGTGCCATTCAGCTCCCTGAAGCAATTTTTGACGCGGGTCACCCCATCGGTCACTGTTCTCCAGCCAGAGATCACGACGGCGCAAAGAGTCCTGAAGACGCTCGAGAAGGCACAACGAGTAACCAGCGCGTAGAATCCTGCCATCTCTGTCGTATACCAGTCGTTTCCAGGGACCGGAAATGATGTGCTCTGGTGCATCGTCGAGAATTCGCTTTTTTGAGCCACTCAGTTCGGCCAGATAATGGATTGCTGACAACGTGTGCTCCCCGGCCGGGGCAGCCTGAAAGTGTAAGTCACGCAACATCGCGGACAGAAAGCGCTTCACCCGTCCATATTGTTCCACCATTTCATCCTGAAAGTGAGTATCCTGCGGGCGCGCCAGCTCATTTACCTTACCGACGGATTCAGCCAGTTTGTCCTTTGGTATGCGGCGAAAAATAGCCTGCCGCAGAGCTGCTTCATCGGTGTTCTCATCAAGTAATAACGAGCATGCCCGTGCCAGCAATAGCGCGGCACGATCAAGATCTTTCAGGGTCCTGAGCCGCTTTTTCTGCCCAATGTTTTTCGCAGAACGAGTGATATCCAGAATAAGCATATCCAGCACATCCACGGCCTCGTCAAGCGCCGAAATTTCCTGCGCTTTCACAAACGCAGTAAGCACGGCCAGTCGCCGTTCCTCAGGCATTCTTGAAATATATTTCACCGAAGCCATTCCGGCATAACGGGCCAAATTCCGCAGCTGGATGGCAGGCAGACCGGAAAAATTCAGCCGGAAAAACTCCATGCTACGCAGTCGGGTATATCGCTCCAGGGCGTCAGTAAATGACGGTCCACTGATAGTGACAGGACCTTTTCGTATCTCCTCCAGAACCGATATACGCTGCCCTTCAGGTATTTCAAGTAAACCGTCCAGTTGCGCTTTCTGCCAGCTGTCAGGCAACAAAGCCAGCCTTCGCCACAATCGTCGACTTGCCCGTTCACGTACTTCGCCAATCAACCTTGTCAGAGTCGAGGCTGCGGGTAACAGGATCTTATTTTGCAGCAACCATGCGGTAGCAAAATCAAACAGCAGACCTGGGCGCTCATTGCTGAGCCAGGCGCGAGTATAGAGCAAACGCTTCAGTCTGAATGTCCAGGGGAAATCACCAAAATCATGATAATCATAATAGAGCTTGATAAGCCCCTGATGCTCCCAGCGGGTATTTTCTCTTTCAGCATATCGGGAAAGGATCTCTGGTCGGCTGATGTTCAACTGTGCCGCAATGTAAAAACGGATGAATGAGGGTATTTGAAGGGGATCAGGAAGAAACGTTCCCAGGAAGCGCGCCGTAGTCAGTTGAAGTGCAATCCCAAGACGGTTATGTTTTCCCCGTCGCTGATTAATAAAAGCAAGGTCACGCTCATCCAGATGAAAATATCGGGCCAGTTGAACCTCATTTGGCTCTGCCACATAGCGACCGTAGTTTTCTGTCTGTTCTCTGGTCAGAAAATCGTCACTCATTGCGCATCCTTTCGTAAACTGGCGATCTGCTCTATTTTTGACAGTCTCAGATATTATAAGTTTTGAGACCTAGCTAAATGGGTATAAACATGAGTATCAAAAATCGTATTTTATGCTTTATGATACTACGCAGTATCAATATCGATTTATGAGACCAATATGGCATTACTGGGATATGCGAGAGTATCAACCAGCCATCAGAAACTGACGATGCAAATTTCTGAGCTGAAATCTGCCGGGGTCAGGGACGATCGAATTTTTACTGACATGATGTCGGGAGCCACAGACGCACGGGAAGGGTTGCAGCGGCTGCTGGCACGGGCAGAAAAGGATGACGTCATCCTGTGTACCAAAATGGATCGTATGGGCCGTAATACCGCTGATATGATCCACATTGTGGATGCCTGCTATAAAAAGGGGATCGCCATACGTTTTCTGGAAAACGGCCTCAGTACCGAAGGAACTATGGGAAAAATGGTGATACAGATTCTGGCCGCCGTGGCTGAGGCAGAACGGGAACGCATTCTTGAGCGTACCAATGATGGCCGGGTGATAGCTATGGCTGCTGGTGTTAAATTCGGGCGAAAACCCCATAGCAAATCTGTGATTGCCCTGCAATTGATACATCAAAAAATGACGGCTGAAGCCGTGATGAACAAAACGGGGATTTCGCGGGCAACCTATTATCGTTTGAAAAAAGTAGCACTAAATCCTTTTTAAATCGACGCTAAAGAATGAGCAAGTTCACTCATTTCAGGAACAAATTTTCATTCCGGTATCAGGTTGCCAGTTTTTTAAAACTATTCTGATTTCTTAGCTTCCGCTCAGGCCTTTTCGTGATCAACAGGTACAGGACCGCGAAATGCCCGGCGCCATTCGCTTGGGCTGACGCTGAATTTCGCCTTAAAACTCTGGCGGAAAGAGATTGGCGACTGAAACCCGGCCATGTCAGACACGCTTTCAATACTGCTGTCCGTAGTTTCCAGCAACTCCTGGCTTCTCTGAAGACGCTCAGCGTTTAGCCAGTCACCCAGCGTTGTCCCGGTTGCTTTAAAAAAATGACGGGTAAGTGTCCGCCTGCTCATGCTGGCAAACCCCGCCAGCGAGTCGAGGTCGTGCGGCTTGTCCAGATTGCGACGCAGGTAGTCCATCAGCTCGTTCATTTTTCCGTCCCGCGTAGATACAGGGACCGGGCGTTCAATAAACTGTGCCTGACCGCCTTCCCGGTAAGGAGGAACCACCATTCTTCTTGCTACCCGGTTTGCAACCGCTGAACCGTAATGATCCCTGATGATATTAAGACAGCAGTCAATACCGGCGGCGGTGCCGGCAGAGGTAATAAGGCGTTCATCGCTGGTATACAGCGAGTTGCTGTCCAGACGAACGGCGGGAAATCGTTCAACGAAGTCCTGCTCGAACTCCCAGTGTGTTGCAGCCCGGTGCTGATCCAGCAAGCCGGAATACGCGAGCACGTAAGCTCCCAGGCAAAGCCCCACCACTTCTGCGCCGCGCTGCCATGCGTTTATCAGCTTATCAAGTAACGCCTGAGAAGGCCGCTCTTCCGGATGATTCCAGTAAGGCACGATAATAATGTCTGCGACGTCAAGTAACTCAAGGCCATGTTCCACATTGATTGACAGGCCAATATCTGACAGGACGACGCCCGGTTTTTCAGCACAAATTTCCACGCGGAATAAATCCGGCTGCGGCATAGACTGTCCGAAAATAATACAGGGGACTGAAAAGTGAAACGGGCTGAATCCGGCCGTGGCAATCACGGCGACCGTCAATGCAGACATAACGTTAACCTTACCGTAAAGGATAGCCACCGGAACACCGGCGGCAGTATTGCTGATTCCGATTGATCAGAGGATAACAGGTGACCTGTCGGAATACATTCTTCCCCTGAATCAATCTTATTGGCTTATCAGAAAGCCATTGTTTCACCGTCTGCAGGAATAAGAATCTTATCTTCAATACCGTGTTCAAGTGAGAACTCGCGTAATTCTGCGCGGGTAAGGAGGCAATGATTGATTGATTCCATGTGAGACGCCACGATGGTCGCAGTTGGCAACATTTTAAGCGTGCGCAAGGTATCTTCTTTGCCCATGATGATCGGACCGTACAGGTCGTTGACCGCATAGCCGGTATTGAGTACCACAATCTCTGGCTTGAAGCGCTGAAGGCTTTTTACATAAGGCTTAACCCAGACGGTGTCACCGGCGATATAAATCGTTTTTTCATCATGATGCGTGAATACCAGACCGCATGCGTCACCCAGTAAATCACCCAATTGGGCATCGGCGTACAGTTCGTTACTGCCGTGCTGGCCGTCAGTTTTATAAATCGTCAGTCCGTCAACAAAATGATTTTCATCTTTCAGTACCCGGATGTTAAAAAAGCCCTGAGAACGGACCAGCGCCGCATCTTTTTCATCCTGCGTATAAATAAGCATGTCTTTAGGAACAGCCTGCTGCGCTGCTTCGTCCCAGTGATCGGTATGAGTGTGGGTCAGGATAACGGCATCAACAGCCAGTAAATCTTCTACAGGCACAGGCAAAGCAACCATGGGATTACGCAGGTGCGGGCGAGCACTCCCGGCAAAACCATCCCAGGCTTCCTTTTCTGCCAGCATTGGGTCGATAAGGAATTTTTTACCGGCATATTGCAGCACGAGAGTGGCATTGCGGATTTGCGTTAATTTCATTAGTTGCTCCAGGGATTCATCAGATTTTGAGGCTCAGCCACTGCGTTCGGCTGGGTGGCTGCGAGTGGCTTTACTATAAGAGCAGGAAGGGATAGGCCGTGATATGCCCACAGGTCATAAGTCGATGAAATCAGGTCAATCGCAATGGTTAAGTTTTCTTACTGTCCTTTCTCCGCTGCCAAAAGGCCTGTTCAAAGGTAATAGAAAAAAGGGATCAAAAAGGGAACAACCAGCGTCGTGATCCCGCCCATCAGAACAGCAAAAGGGACATAATCCGCGCCGCAGTACTTCTCAATAACTGGCAGCGTCACATCAAGAGCAGTTGAACCGGATATAGCGATGGTGGCGTTGCTGTAACCGAACCGCGAAATCAGCGGAATGAGCATCAGCGCAGATATCCCGCGAAACAGGTCGCTTAAGAAAGCCACGGTTCCTAACAGAGGATTGCCCATTTTGGTGAACAGCGTTCCAGAAAGGGTATACCAGCCAAACCCGGATCCGATCGCAAGAACCTCATGGAGCGGCACGTTGATAAACAATGATGCCAGGGCGGCCCCCATAAATGATGATAATATCGTGACCAACGTCAGCCTCAGGTTAGCTTTGTTTAACAGCACGCGTTTAATACTGATATTCGAATACGATAATTTTACCGCGACGGAAAATATCAACAGATACAGAAGCAAAGAGATAATGCGGTCTGCGTCCAGGTCGGGCATTAACCCTCTGAACCCCAGTATAAAGCCGGCCGCCGCCGTGATTATCTGAGTAAGTGTGGGAAGAAAAATTGACAGCAGATCTGAATGACTGTTCTGCAGGTGTGAAGCATTACGGAGAAGCCGTTTTTCTCCACTCAGCTTGCCCACAGCGACCAGGGTAATAAAGGTGACCACCGATGTACCTGACGCAATGATCAGAGCATTAAAGCCCGCGACGGAGAGTTGCCCCTTAATATCAGGGATCTCGCCAACCGTGGCCCCCATAAACAACAGAAGCAAATACAGAGACAGCATTGAAATTTTATCAAAGAAGGAAGGGTTACTATTTTTAACGACTTTTTTCAGGTTAAGTCCGCCCGCAAAGGCCAGGAAAATAGGCAGCAGGCTGTATAAGGCGATGAGCATTTTTTCCTTAATAAATTAAGCAGATGTTTATATGAATAAGCGGTCGTACACTGTAAATAGCCACGATGAAGCCGGGAGGGTTATCAAAGAGAGGGCTGTGTTATCGGGTAACAACACAACCCATATATAGACCTGCGATTTTTACAAACCAGAGAGTTATTTTACGCTGCAGCGCGCACTCAGTCCGAACAGGGCAAGGTCGCTCAGTGCTTTGGTTGGTGCAGCGCACCCTTCAGCAATAATGTGCATATTCATCCCCAGTCCCTGCGGGGAAAGCGCCGTATGCGTGACACAGTGTTGCGTCATCATGCCGGTAAGATAAATATCAGTAATGCCGTTGTCACGCAGCAGCTGCTCAAGACCGGTTTCGAAGAAGCTGTCTGCCTCTTTCTTAATGATAACCGGCGCATCTCCCAGTGCAGCGACAACATCCGGATGAATTTTTGCACCCTCACTGTCAGGCCTGAAGAATGGTGCATCGGCTGTTGCGATATGCTGAATACCGACGATCAACCAGCCTTCCTCACGCGCTTTTTCAATCGCGTTAACTGCACCTTTACAGGCTGTTTCAGGCGCCTCAAGTGGAAAGGAACCACCAGGGAAATAATCATTCTGGATATCGATAACGATCAGTGCATTTTTCATGTTCAGTCCTTGGGATTTATTTGTCGAAAGGGTCACCGAGTGACCTAAAAACTAGCAGCTAAACACTCAATCCCGTGAGGGGGCGTAAAGTCAAATTTCGATGGGATCGGGCCAATAAAAAATTATTTTTTCCTGTGTATTTCTTCATAAGATCAGGTATCCCGCCTTACGGCAACGGCAAAGTGACCTCATCCCCTGTTATAGCGTGACGTTTTTTACACAAAGCCAGCCAAAGCAGCGGTACCGCAAGGCCAAGCATCCAGGGCACCAAAATAAGATGCATGGTTTTCCAACCATAAGCATTGAGCAGTGGGCCAGCTCCCAGAGAACAAAGAAGGCTGAAGATAAAGACGCTCATGTCATTTGCCGCCTGTGCAACCCCCCTTTCTCCCGTGGTGTAAGTTGTTGCCAGCAGGCTGGTTCCGCCGATGTAGAGAAAATTCCACCCTATCCCCATCAGGACTAATGCAATGGCAAATATCCCCCACGTAACGCCCGAAACAGCCAGAGCAATGTAGGCAAGCATGAGAAGAACGCCCGTCAGCTTAATGTTAATGACACCGAACCGGTCGATCAGTTTTCCCGTGAAAAACGACGGTACGAAACGGCCCAGTATGTGGAGTTGGATCACGACGGCGATTTGTGACAAGTCAAAACCGTAATGCTTCATTGCAATGGGCGTTGCCGTCAGGCCCAGAACCATTATTCCAAATCCGGATGCGCCGGAAAAAAGGGCGACAAGATACGCAGGCTGAGAAACTATTTTTTTCCACGGCCTTGCCGGCACTTGCCCGGAAGGTTCACCAGGCTGGACCGGTATCTGCAAACGTGACAATAACAACAGGCCCAGCGAGGCCAGTATGCCCATAAAGAGGAATGAGCCTACATAGGGCACACTGAACAATACACTGCCGCGACTGGCCAGAAACGGTCCTAACAGGGCTGCCACAACGCCGCCGGCCAGTACCAGCGAAATAGCTTTAGTACGAAATGCCGGGAGTGCCACTTCTCCCGCCGCAAAGCGATAAAACTGCGCAAAAGCCTGAAAGATCCCCAGAAAGAACATCCCGAGACATAGCAGAATGAATGAATGATGGAACATTGCGATCATGGAAATGACTGCCGCAACTATTCCACACAGAGCGCCGGTGATGAAGCCTATTTTTCTACCTGCCCGGCTCATCCATAAAGACGCAGGAAACATGACTAACACCGTTCCAAGACTCGCCATTGAGAGCGGAACAGTGATCAACGAAAGACTGGGCGTTAATAGTGCGCCGGCCAGCCCACCGATGGTCATTATCAGAACCGATATTGACTGAAAAAGGGCCTGAGAACCCGCAAGTATCAGGACTTGCCGATGCATATTTAACATTATTGTGAAGCTCCTGAAGATACTGAAATCAGCTTATAGTGAGTGTCAGACTCTGACTTCCTTACTGTCTGAGAAAGCGTCCTAACGAGCAGATAACAAAGTGAGTAATGAGGCCTGATAGAGTTCAATCGGGTGATTTTATTCATCCAGATGAGCCAGCAACCTGTGACTATGCCAATATAAGGACACTTTCATGGCAGGGTGAGTAGCCTGCCAGCCAATTACCAATGGAATTGGGTCAATGTGTAATGGGGTTTATAAGAAGTGGGTATATGGGGAAATATCCGCAATCTGAAAGCTCTTAGCGTGGTTTTTTACATCAATGGCCCTCAAACCCCTCATAAGCTTATTGTTGAATATGGCCATGCCGATAACCAGCCAGATCATGGACTCGAGGGGAGTTTACGCTTGCGTAGGGTGACGGTGTCAGTGAGAGAAAAAGCTTGCTGAATGAGGTCAGGAGACAGGAGGTCAGCGAGGCTTTGAACTTCATCGGGGCAGTGAGATTGATAATACCGGGAGCTTGTGAAAGTTCCATTTAAAAAGGGTTCATGTTGAGCATGAACCCTTTTTAAATGAGCCACAGGATCGGTCAACTGATCCTTAAACGATCGGCATTAACCACCCGGGTCAGCTTTAACTCATCGTCCGGTAATCCCTTATTCAGGCACTCAACAGAAATAAAGTCATTTTCTGAAAGAAATATTTTTTGATGATGATAAATAGTGGAGTCTAACAATCACTTACGGATACGAACGGAAGAGTATGCTACCTGTAAACCCACCAACCCCCACCCCATCAAATAATATATCCCGGGTATGTCGGGATAGTTTAAATCCGGAAGGCCAGGATATCTGGTTTGACGCCATCGACTACGTTGAAATGGAATATACCTGGTTTGAGGGGGCTGAAGCCTTTGCCCCCCATGAAGAACATCAGGCTGATCCATCATCTTCTGCCGGAGAAGCCGCAGAGTCCCGGGTCCCGTTCACGGAAGACTGCCGCCGTGGCGTTCAGCAGTTTGTCCGTACCCTGGGGGAATGCGGGGAGAGCATTATGCTTTCTGCCTGCCTTTCTAAAATACTTCCCGGCACCCCGGCAAGTCTCGTGGTCGCAGCAAACAGCCTGTATACCGCAGTTACTGAACGACGGAATATTGATACCGCAGCACTGAATGCCCTCGGACTGGCATCCTGGTACCTTCCTGAGAATATGAATGTTGTATCCCGGCTGGCATCCTTTATCCGGGATACCGTTACCGGGTGGACGGATGAGACTTTTCTGCATCAGTCTCTGGGCAACGAAGATAATCACACTTCCATCCACCTTTTTACAGCCCTGGCTATAACGGCCATTGTGGCGGGACGCTGGATGAAAGACGAAGGGGCCCCGCAGCGCGGTGTTCTGAAGATCCCGGCCTTTATGGCTAATATTTTTATCCGTGCCAGTCATTACTGGACAGCGCTGGGAAATATGGCGCGCAGTCTCCCGTCCGGCGCGGCAATCCCTGAGAATACCGGGTCATCACAACGTGCGCCTGCTTTTGAAGTCGATACCCAAGTAGAAATGACCAGAGATGTATGCGATGCAGCAGTTTCCTGCTCTTCCTCTATACCACGGCTCACCGCATTCTCATCAAATTCAACTGCCCACCCTGAGGATTACACCCGTGCGACGGTACAGAACAGGCCCGGCCCTGCGTCCGTGAAAAATTCCCACCTCTCTGTGCCTGAACAGGCGCATTATCTGGCTGTGGAGAAACTCCGACTTGAAAGCGGTCTTTCAGAACTGCTGTTCTGTACTAACCTGAAGACTGAGACCCGCCAGCAAACAAACGAAAAGGTTATTACCAATACGCATTTCAATACAAAATGTGATGCCACCGTTTATCCTGAACCGTTGACGAAAGAGGCAGATAGGATACTTATACACACAGACATACCGGAAACACAGGTATCCTCGGCAGCAACAAGTCGGAGTGTCGGAGAGCCTTTACTCCCCATAGTGATGACCACAGCGGCAATACCTGTGGCTACGTCATATATACAGGCTCTGAAAAGCAGAACTGTCATTGCGGCTGGAGCCGCTATGGGTCTGACCGGGACTGCTATTGGGGGAACATGGCTGTGGAATAAATTGTCCACACTCAATCCGGAGGGAAAGCATGTTAACAGAACTGATGATATAGAGCCCACCGGAGATTCATTCGAATATCAGGCTCTTAACCAAGCAGACCCCGATAACATACACAAAAATTTCCTTCACCGGGCTAATCACAATGTAATAAGATTCCTATTAAGTGAAGGTATTTTAAAATCAGATAGCCGCGGAAAGATTGAAAAGGAAACGCTCCTTAAAGTACTACCAAATTATCTTTCCAATGGCCAAAACAATAATGTTTTGAATGAAAATAATATAAAAAAACTGGCACAGAAAATACTGTCTGGCAGCGGAGTATATGGTGAGGTAGAAAATGAAACACTATCCAGTGAACAGGCAAAAACTGTAGTCCTGCACTGGATTTTTCAGAATATCATTGGAGCATCCCCTGAGGAATATATTAAGAGTGAAATAAAAGTGGATGCATCGAGAGACTATACTGTCGACGATATTCATCGTTTGCTTTTTTTGAATAAGTTACCTGAAGGTAGAGGTTTTCATTCTGACAGATTATTGCCATTCGAAAACATTTTATTGTCCATGCTTTGGAAACAACTCCTGATAGATGAGATGCCTTTTCTTTTATTCTGTGAAGAACAGGTTAAAGGGATATCGTTAAAGAATTTTGATTTCGCTAACCTTTTTTCAGGCTCACATTTCCTAAAAAATACGGGGATAAAAAATTTCACCGCCGATGAAGCAATATTAACTGGAGAGAAAATGTGGGATTTAGCTGTCTCTGAAGGAATAACAGTGGATAATCTGAAATACTATCTTCTCCCTGCTATTTTATCTGATGAAATTGATAAATTAGAAGAAACAGAAAAAGAGCAAATGAATGATTTTGGTATTGTTAATGAATATCTGCAGTACCGGCAGGAAGTGAGCGAAGTGCAGAAGGATATAGAGGAGAAATACAATAAGTATATTTCAGCAGCAAAGGCATGGTTCAGCAAGTTGAAACTGGCAGATTATATCACATCTACATGCAAACAAATCACTCTACCTAGTCCTCATCATTCTCATATGATGAAAGTAACTCTGGAGGAGAACAGAAGAAATCTCAGGCAAAAATACCTAAATGGGTTTTCAAAACCCTGCGAAGAGGCACCCGATAGCCTGAATGATGAATACGAAAGACTGACGAAAAATGTGGCTGATAGCTTTCTTGATATTGATAAATATCTTATCATCTCCGCAATAAATGCATTGTCAAAAGATGAGAGATTATTTATTTCAAATGCCCAATCCATAATGCGTCCAGCACACATAAACATGAGGACTAATTACGAGGATTGGGCTAGATACGGATCAATTTCATTTAGTAATATAAATTCTGGGATAGATCCTATGTTAAACACAAATAAAGGGCTAGATTTTACTAATGATATAAATACAGTAGTCTCCCTGCGCAAAACAGAACTTATTTCCGTAACCCTGCTGGGGCAAGAAAGAATATACGCCTTAATGGGTGACCAGGGAGGTTACAGAGTAATTCGCGTTGATCGTGATATTAATAAATATATACAAAGCAGTGTGCTGGACTATAATTTCGGTAATGAATATATTTATGACACCTCAACCGTAAAAGCTGGCAGTGAAACTTTCCACTATTCAATTGAAGTCGGCAGTAAGGCCATTGCTGCAGAAAGTGATAATATCCTATCACTTGGCGTTTCGCTGAGCAACGTACATCGCGATGCTCTTTTTAGCGCTCTTTATGAATCTGGCAATGATAAGTCTGACCTTCAGAAGATATGGAGTGTGGTTAAGAATATTATTCCTTTTTATGACTGCGTCGAAGGTATTGTCAATAGGGATCCGATGCAGGCAGTTCCTGCATGCCTTCTGGATGCAATGGCACTTATTCCCCTATTTGGAACGGTTGCAAGCCTTAGCGGGAAGTTTGGTGTGGGACTTGTGAGGGGGCTTCGTAGCGGTGCAGGCATAATGTTCAGAGAAGGGGTTCAGGTTGCAAGTAGAAATGTTCTCCGTGAAGTCAGCCTGCCAACGACCAGAGAGCTGGCGTCGCTGGGGAAAAATGCACTCAGATCCATCGACCCAGGCTTTGAATTAACAGGTTATATCGGCAGCAAGTTTGTCAATAAAATTACGAACCTCCTGTCTGCTAATAAAAAAGACGGCTGGCGTGGCGAAAAAATTAGTCAGAGAGGGCAGAACTACCGAGCTCCAACAGCCGGCATCAGATGAGCAGATTATGGGAATAATACCGGGAACAGAATTGGAGATGCCTGTAAAAGCAGTTGGCAAGCTGCGAGGCGAAGATGTTTATGTGCGGGTTAATCCCGAAACAGGTATGCCAGGTGGGTATAAATATTTCTGCGATGAAGACGGATACCTCGAACCTATTACAAGTAAAAATAAAAAATTCAGAAATACCAAAGAATCTGTGGCTGAGATTAGTAGCGCAGGTAGTGATATTACTTATACCGGCCACCGTACCAGGAGAGGTGTAACTGGAAGCAAGTTGTGTATTAATCCGGAAATCGCGCTAAGACCGATTCAGGTATCTGAAGATTTAGAGGGACTAATTGACCCGTCAATGTTTTCAGAGAATGTAGATGTAAAGAGTCTTTCGTCTCCTGACCATATGGGGGTCATGTATGATGCTTATGGGAATGGGTATATTAAAGTTAAAGATAAATATTTAGAGTTGCTAAAAATTGGAGACTTCTATTGTATCCAAAAAAATAATTCAGAATATATATTTGTAGACCTCAAAAAAAGAAAGCTCACGCTAAGTAAAACAATTATTTCAGGTGAATTTAGTTCAAAGAGTATTGCCAATATAGATATATCAAAACTTGACATCACCTCTGTAAATAATAAAAAAAACATCTATATATCAAATGATTTAAATCTTTATATTAAACTAAGTAATGACTATTATCCAATTGAGTTTGTTGGTAATGATATGCGGGTTGCTTTTATTGGGTCACCAAATGAAATACGTTTTGCAGGAATTTACAATCCAGATTTAGGAATAGTGAAAAACATAGGGATCAATTCTGAAGGATGTATCTTAAAATACAACTATGATATTGATATTTATGAATCAGTGAAAATGAAAACAGGCTTGATAAAATACATGAAGTTTGATCAAAAAAAAGGCTATTTTGTTAATACAAATGCTTTGCTAGTAAAAAAAATAAATAATCAGGTTTATAAAGTGGTTTTCAAAAAATTCGAATTATATATCCCAAAACAAACGTATAAGGATGTATTTCTCGCCGCACATGCAAGTAGGGATTTTAGTCTTCGAAGTCAATTGCCTGATAATTTGGAGATTAAGTTTTATACCGTGAAAAACAAGGTTCTTCATGGTTATCTTGATGACTTGCAAGATTTAGTTAATGGAGAATTTAAAGCAGTAGAGAAAATAAAAGGGGGAGAGATGGTTGAAAACTATAGTATATATTTTGATCATGAATCTCAGGTTAATTATGCAAAACTAGCCATGGAATCGAAAAAAAGTATTATAAAAATAATGGATGACAAAGGTGTAAATATGAGAGATATGTTGCGTGATTTATCATTGCTATACAATAAAGATAAAACCATACATCTTTATATGTGTAGGTCGTTTTAAAAGATGTAACTGCCCTTGAAAAGGGTAGCTGTAACGGCTCGCAATCGAAATCCCTCTGACTCGCAATCAGCGCCGATTTCAGCTCACATTAACTGCAACTGAAAAACGCCATCGACTCACATTAAGTGATAATGGGCTCGCATTTATTCTGCCCGGCTCGCAATCCATTTCACCGGGCTCACAATAAGTGACAATGAAAATCACTCCGTAAAAAACACGCATACATGGCTTTCAGGTAACGCTTAACAATATGAAACTATATCGTGTTGTTCTTCTCCTCATTTATATAATCCATAAACCTTTCCCTTACAAAGGGTACGACATTTTGTAATTTGATAAAATCATTCATATCATGAAGTTTAAAACACTGACCTTCATTACCAAGTTTCACTTTACTCAAATGCTCATCAGTCACACATGCAACCATAAAATACCCACCAGGACTACTTTCCCCCTGATGTTCATATTCCCTACACCAGATTATTGCATCCTCTTTTAGGGCTAAATTTAACTCCTCCCTTGCTTCACGAAAAGCACATGCTACCGGGGACTCATTATTCTCACGCGTTCCACCCGTAACATCCCACATGTCGGGAAAAGCAATTTCAGGATTGTTGTCACGTAGTATTCCGACTACTTGTGAAGTATTTATTAACGCCAGTTTTACACCTGTAAATTTATTCATTGCTACCTCACCTGGAAATCACTTATACCGCAGAATGGAATTGTTATGATAGTCCATCACAACCGCAACGCGAGGAAACATGAATTTTTCCCACTTTAGCGTACCTCTGTCTTTTAAAGGTACACCCAAAACATACAGCCCGGTGAGACATTTTCTTTGTCTCATTTGGGTTGTTTTTGTCTCATCTGCATGTTACGTTTTCCTCATCTAAAGTCTAACGAGACACTTCCAGTAAATCATCCCTTTACAACTTTACTGAATGTAAACAGATCGTGGCAAACGCCCCCATCAGCACCCAACTTCACCTGCCAGTACTCAAGCTCAGAGCGCGCTATCAGCTTCATGTTGTGCAGGTCAGCAAACCACATGCTGCCGTTATCGTGATGCTTTAGGCACTCACAAAGGCTTGCCCATATATAGAGCGTTTCGCATGCTCTGGGGTATTCATCGCACACCAGCAGCAAAAAGCGCTGTAGAGCGGCACATTCGGTAAAGCCATAGCGACCCAGCCTCATCGCGAAATCCTTTGAATTTATCAAGCTGATATGCTGTCCCGCCGTTACTTTCATAATGCTCTCCGTGGTAAAAAAACGTTTCACTGAGGCCAAGGCATCACACCCGACGGATAGAATCCTACCGGCATCGTGCCGGAACAAACAGGAATGCCACCACCTGCCTCATCAGGCGATGGGTATGTTAGAAAAATCAGCCGAGGGAGGGAACCGCTCTGATTTTTAAAGGGGGGTTAAATTTGAGGAAACATAAAAGGATAGGGCCTGACTTACTTTCCCCCCACTGCCTCGCTGTCAGCTTCACTTTTAAAGTAGTGAAGCTCATCAAACTCTGGTCGCATGTTCCAACATTGCTCAATATAGTCACGAAAGTGGGTGAATAAAGTATTCTGGCGCGTGTGCTGGCGCCATATGAGCCAGGCGGACAATTCAGGTATCTTCCACTCGGGCAAAACAGATACTAGTTGTCCTTTCGACAGATAAGGCGCAGCCAACCAGCCGGGTGTTGCAAGGCTTATCCCCCTTCCCTTGAGAGCAAGATTAAACATGGCGAGCAGATTATTAGATGATATGCCATTTTCTGCTGAACTATCCACAAGGTATGACTCCTCGCCACAGTAAAGCATCAACGGGCCGGACAGCCCGTTATTGTGCATCCCCATAAGAGTATGTCTTTCCAAATCGCAGGGGTGTGAAATAGCGGGATGCCGGCTGAGATAGTCTGGACTTGCGCAAATCAGGAGCTTAACCGGGCTGAGTTTTCTGTGCACCAAATCTTCGCTCTCTATGCGCCCGCTGCGTAATACAACATCGTCCAGTTCGGGAGAGTCGAAGCGGAGATCTGTACGCTCGCGAGCATCGAGAAACACCCTCACGTTGGGGTGGACCTGCGTATAATCAAGGCACCATTCATTGGCAAGGAATTCGCACACGATTGCGGGTGCAGCCAGCCGTACAGCGCCTTTAATTTTTCTTTCCGGATTACGGATTTCCTCAAGCAACGCATGAAACGATACTGTAATGTCCCTTGCGCGGGCGAGTGTTGTAACGCCGGCCTCTGTCAGCTTCATGCCTTGGGGTGTCCGGGTAAAAAGTACTGTGTCAAGATATCGTTCAAAACGGCCGATGGATTTGCTGGCTGCCGCCGTACTAATGTCTAGCTGACGGGCCGTTTCCGAAAGACTGCCGGTTTCGGCAGTGCGAATGAAAATGAGCCAGTCACGCATACCGCGATTATTGTCTCTGTCCATAAAATTCCTTACATTTGGTAAAATTTTTTTTAAATATATTTGTATGGAGTTTAGGATATCATGCTTACTTAAAAAAAATTTTAATAATGTGTAGATTTATTTTGCAAAGCTTTGCAGTGTCTGCGTACCTTTAATTTCAAAGTCTGTGCGGAAAAAGTATATACATGCGCAGTAGTCAAGGGTAAACAAACGACAGTGGCGGCAAAGCCGCCACACACTCCAGTGTTTAGATATAATTAATGGAGTTATACCTTTTGATTATTGAGGAAAACTTTTCTATTCCAATAATATCGGCTCTGTCGCATTAACGGCAGTAAGTCAGCAAAAGCTGCGTAATCTGTTTTTCAGTCAATCAAAAGATAGAATTGTTTTGCCGGTGACAACCCGTTCCCCTGCGGATATTTATACTGCCCTTTGTGTATCATATGGATTAACTCAATGCAGGCCAGTATCGTCTGCGCCCGGCGAAATGATTTGAACTCCAGCATCAGTCGTGTCCGCCGTTTAATGTTCCGGTGACCCTACTCAATCATATTATACAGATACTTGCTTTGCCTGACGATAATGTTTTCGCCATCTGCTTTACCCGCGTTAAGTGTATCCAGAACCACGGTATTCGCGCCGCTTTTATCAATGGTTACCCTCCCCGGTTCCCCGTTTTGCGGATAGCCTTGCGGAAGAAATGCAAAGCAGCTGCCGCATCACGCTTAGCGACCAGCAGGAAGTCGATGGTCTGCCCCGTACTGTCAACTGCCCGGTACAGGTATTTCCACTGCCACCTGATTTTGATGTAGGTTTCGTCCGTTCGCCACCGTCGGGCAGGATAACGTTTATACCGGCGAAACGCCTTATCTAAGCGTGGTACTAGCCGGATGACCCAGCGGTTAAGCGTGGAATGAACAACGTCAATCCCTGGCTCAGCCATTATCTCTTCAAGATTTCGCCGGCTGAGTGAGTAAACCAGATACCAGCGAGCGCAATGGGCAATAATATCGACGGGATAATGCAGGCGTTTGAAGGCTTTTCGGATAAGATGCATGGGCAGGGAACATCGAAAAAAAACAGCATGTTACCTGACGACTCCTTAAGGCGACAGAGCCCAACAAAGCCGTTTCCCGGTAAAAATAGCCATCATAAATTGATGTAGATCAATATAACCTGAATTTATTCTTTCCGGCTTTCTTTATTCACATCCCCTGAATTGCCTTACCCTGTCCAGTTTTTTTATAACGTTTACAACAGGTTGCAACGAAAAATAAAAGCCTGTGACGATCAATGATAACACATTGATAGCTCACGTCGATTGAAGATAATAAATTGATCGGGGTTGTCAATCGTCATGTTTTGAATATAATCACGCACCGTAAATGACAGTTCCGGTTTTGAATTATTTAAATAAAAATCTTTATTAATCTGACTGTTAGGTGTTTTCCATCCAGGCGAAAATTAGCCCTGCGTCAGGACATCCTTGAGGATTTAGATAATGTTTCCGCATTTAAGAAAATTTACCGGGAAAAGCATTCTGTCAGCTGTCACGGCCCTTTTATTTTTCCTTTTTTCTGCTTTGTGCTGCGCAAAACAAGGTGGGGTTTATATTCAGGGCACAAGAATTATTTACCCTCTCAACTCCCAGCAACAGGGTGTGTCTGTCGTTAATTCATCCAGAAATGGTTCCTATCTGGTTCAGTCTTGGGTGGAAAACGCTTCCGGGCATAAAACTAATGATTTTCTTGTGACGCCTCCGCTGTATCTCAGTGAACCCGGCAATGAGAATATATTAAGGGTTATCAGAAGTGTGACTTCACTCCCTGAAGACAGAGAGTCGCTTTATTATTTTGTCATGAAGCGGATCCCGTCTTTCTCAGATAAAAAGGATATGGATTCGACAATAATCCGCATCGCAGCGGCCAGCCGGATTAAGCTTTTCGTCCGGCCTGCGAACCTTCCCTTAACTGTCGACATGGCTCCGTCAGCGATTTCTTTCAGTCGCTCGGGCAGGAATGTCATCATAAAAAACCCCACACCTTATTATGTCACGATGACGAAAATTAGTATAGGCGGACATTATATTAAAGATGTCATGGTCGCGCCATTTGGCCGCTCTGATGAAATACCGCTCCCGGCGGGCGGTGATAGCGTCTGGTTCCGCACAATAAATGACTATGGTGCAGAGTCACGTGAGTTTACAGCCCCGTTAAAATAGTAAATAACTCACTTTATTTATCTTAATAAAGAATTAATTTGAAGACCTGAAACCGAAAATTATTTCGGCGTGCTGTAATCTTCATTGTGATTTTTTCTTTCCGCCACGCTGAGGGGGGCATGTATTTTGATCCACTGATGATTTCGGATGACCCTCAGGCTATTGCCAGCCTGAGTCCGTTTAATGACGCCGGAACCCAGCCGCCGGGTGTTTATTCTGTAGACATCTGGGTCAACAATCGTTATGTCAACCGGCGAAACATACGGTTTGTGGCTGTTTATGTCCGCCGGCCCGATGAGTCTGACGCAAGCACTGAAAATACAGGGAATTCAGCGGGACTGGTGCCCTGCCTGACGAAAAAAGATTTTTCTGAAATGGGGGTAAATACTGCACTTTACCCCGGGCTTCCCTCAGGAATGAAGGCGGGGACGTGCTTTTCGCCGGGGGAATACATCCCGCAGGCCTCTGCCAGACTGGATTATCAGAGAATGCGGCTGAATATCGGCATTCCTCAGGCATCCATGCGCCACTTTCCGGATGGATATCACCCGAAGAATGGGTTGAAGGCGTCAGCGCTGCTCTGTTCAGTTACCAGTTCAGCGGCAGTGATAACCGGGGCAACTACGGTAACAGCAGCAGTCGTTATCTGAATCTGACCAGTGGCTATAACCTTGGTCCTGGCGTTTACGCAACAGGGGCGCGTGGAGTGACTATTCAGACCGCTACACACACCACAGTTACTGGCAGATTCAGTCTACATACGTCCAGAGAAACATTATCCCCTGGCGCAGCGAGCTTACCGCCGGGGACAGCACAACAGGAAGTGATGTTTTTGATGCGGCCCTTTCAGAGGAGTTCAGCTGGCCACCAGTGACGAAATGTATCCTGATACGATGAGAGGGTTTGCACCGGAAGTCAGAGGCGTGGCCAGCAGCAATGCCCGGGTGAGTATCCGCCAGAACAATAATGAAATTTACCGCACCTCTGTGGCTGCAGGCCCATTTGTCATAAACGACCTTTATTCGCTTTCCTCAGGCGGAGACCTCCAGGTCATCGTGACGGAAGCTGACGGCACCGAGCAGACGTTCACGGTGCCTTATTCTTCTGTCCCGATACTGCAACGCCAGGGACAAGTACGTTATGGCATCACGGCAGGGCGGTACCTCAGCAGCAGCCAGTATACTTCGCCGGCGTTTGCCCAAGGCACCCTGCTCCGGGGCCTGCCCCACGATATTACAGCTTATGGGGGCCTGCAGCTTGCCGGGAAATACCGGGCTCTGGCAGCAGGTGTAGGGGCCAATCTGGGGCGATGGGGGGCGCTGTCTGCAGATATTACCCACGCAGACAGCATACTGGCAGACGGTTCGCATCACGTCGGGCAGTCAGTCCGTTTTCTGTACAGCAGGTCACTAGTGTCCACAGGAACAACATTCCAGCTGGCGGGGTATCGCTATTCCACACAGGGCTTTCACACGCTGGACGAAACCGTACTTAAGGGTATGTCGGGATGGCGCTATGAAAACGGCGTCGTTGACGCGGCAGGCCGCCGTGTTGAGCGTGACTGGTCAGGGGTTTATAACCTTTACAACAGCCGCCGCGAACAGCTCAGGCCACGATTTCCCAGCAGGCAGGAAAGCTGGGGTCTTTCTACCTTACCGGGAGTCATCAGACCTTCTGGAACAGCAGAAACACAACAGATTCACTTCAGGCCGTGTTCAGCGGCATGGCGGGGTCGGATGCCGCGACAGGCGTTGCCGTTCAGCTGTTTGATGGCCAGGATACCTCTGTTCAGCCCCTGCCGAACGGCAGCACATCTGCGGAATATAACGTGGTAAACAATGCCGTGGATATGCGTTTCCTGGCCAAACTGGTGCGTACGGCAGCCGCTTTGAACGCTTCCGGCGTTAAAGCCGGCAGCGTGTCCAGTACGGTCACGCTGTATATGAACTACGAGTAACGTCTGAACAGACAATTACCCGGGTTGCACCATGCGGCCCGGGAAATGAAAACTAGTATAAACACTCTGCCAGCTTGGTATGGAGAATAATAAAATGAAAACCGCAAAACAGACTCTTTTCGCTACGGTGATTTTAATATACGCACATGCTGCAGGTGCCGACGCTACCTGGTGGGAGGTAACGCCCCCCGCCGCCACGGGGAATTCCCTTGGAGTTTCTTATAAAGAGGATGTAGGTCAAGAACTTAAACTGGTGTGCAATGGAACATTTGCCGGGTGCACCGGCCATCTTTCCTGTGCGACAGATCAGGCTACTGCGGCAGCCAATAAAGCTCAGGAATCAGAGGTAACATTAGATGACGGCCGGCTGACCATCATGCCCGACTACTGGAACTCACACTTTGGGGATGTTGATTCAGGTACTAATTGGCTTACGTACCGCGTCAATAAGCCTGCAAATCGTCGTGATGTGGATTTTTACTGTATTCTGCATGAGAATGATAGTCCGGCAAAAGATAGCACATCGGTGGGGCTACATGTACATTTTACCTATGAAACACTACCCGTGGGGTACCTGACTACGCCGTCGCACGTAAACCTGGGCGCTACAAAGCTCGGTGGAAGCTTATCCGCACAACTGCCTGTCCAGCTAGGCTTCCTGGGGGGGGATGCCAGTAAGTTTAATAGTAGTTGCTCCATGAATCAGACCCTAGCCTGGACAATAGCTAAAAGCGCCGATAATCCATCGGATGAAATACCTGATGTGATATATAATGGTTCAGCAACCACGACACCAATCACAGTGCAAACATGCGGAACGGCGACGGGCGGGGGGGACGCAATAACTGTTCCACTCCAATTAAGGGTAACTCCGTCTCATGTCGGAGCATATGAGTGGACGATGACATTGACGACGACCGTAGAGTAGTCCCGGATCTGGCTCTGTTACGGCGAACTGTCGCTCAAGATGATTCGGGATAGCAA